>WTZT01000166.1 GCA_009889685.1 Candidatus Hikarchaeia archaeon HikBin4 | reverse complement strand
CCTTCGCACCTTCAAATTTAGTTAAATTTTTGACCCTGAATTTTGGGGAAATTTTCTTCAACACATCTCTAGCATATTCATCATTTTCTCTCTGGAAACCAAATTCTTCTCTTATCCTTTCATAGATTGGTTCCCATGCTTCAAATTCCATCCAATTTCCCTCCTGAAAATGTATATCCAACCATGGCAGCGTCCCGGGTTTCTGAAATATCGTGCGTTCTTATCACTCTGACCCCCATGCCAACAGCCATCGCAGTTGCCGCAAGACTAGCTGGCAATGCATCTTCTGTAGATTTGCTAACTATTTCTTTAATGAAATTTTTCCTATTTATCGATATTAAAACAGGAGGACCCAATTCACAAAAATTCTTCAATCTCCGAAACGTTTCTATGTCTACTTCTAGCGTTTTCCCTTCGCTCCACCCCCCAAATGCCGGATCTATTATTGTTTTATCTGTTAAATTTCTATCTAATTCTGCATAGATGTCCTCTACATTTTCTAGTGCCCCTGGACGTCCCAAATCTCGTGGACCTGCCATTTTCACAACCGCTGCATTATATTTTATACAAATCTTTGGCATTTCTACATCTGCAAACCCACAAATATCATTCACCATATCCCACCCGCCTCTCAATGCCATTTCTGCAACTCTTGCGTATCGAGTTTCAATTGAAAAAATAACTTCTTTCTGAACACCATTTTTGATATCCATTGCCAATTCTAGTCTTTCCATTTCCTCTCGTTCTGTCAATGGCTTTACCTTACGATTCGCAGATGATAACCCTACGTCTATTATGTCTGCTCCTTTCTTAATCATATCCTCAATCCTTTCTATTGCCTTTTTCGAATCCACATATATGCTTGGTCCATAGGGGGATTCTGGACTCAAATTTAGTATTCCCATTATCCGTGGCGGGTGCGATCTTCCAATCGATAATCCCTTCACATCAACTGTTTGAAATCTACTATTTTGATCTTGTTCCATGGCGAAACTCATTATTTTTCTACTACTATCTTCTTTTTTTCTATGTAGATTATTTTTCCTATATCCTTTTAGAGACGCATTTCTAATTTAACACAATGGATCCTGACATATCTATCGTCCTTGTAGGTGTACAAACCCCTGGAAATATAGGTACTGCAGCGAGGGCAATGAAAAATTTTGGATTTTCAAAACTTCTTTTAGTCGATCCCCCCACCCTTCCACGAGATGGCGATGCGTATGGGTTTGCTGGACAAGCACGTGAGGACATCCTTCCCAATCATAAAATCGTTTCTTTCGATTATGTCGTGGAGAATTACCATACTGTTGCTTTCACCGCAATCACAAATCAAAGTGGAGCAAAACACATGCGATTTCCCTTCCTTACTACCCGGGATATTTTAGACGAAGTTTCTCAATTATCTGGTCCTATCGCCTTAGTTTTCGGTCGAGAAAGAATTGGACTTACTAATGTAGAAATAGCCAAATTAGACCGAATATGTTCTATACCTGCATCTTCCCTTTATCCAACTCTCAATCTAGGCCAAGCCGTAACTGTAGTCTTATATGAACTTAGCCCACTGTCTCTCTTTGAATCCCAACATCCAAATCTCGAATTCGATCTAGCAACTCCTTTGGAATTGGAGGATTTCTATGCACATTTTTCTTCTTTACTCACGGCTTTAGATTATCCTTCTCAAAAACACAAAAAAACTTTGAGATTAATCCGTCGCGTTTTCGGGAGGACCCGCCCCACTTCTCGTGAACTCACCACACTTCGTGGAGTATTCCGTAGGACAATTAGAAATGCAAGTTCTACTCAGTCCCTTTCTCAAAAGAAAGATATTCTTTAATCACAATCTTTTTTCAATCTCTTCTTGTAGAATAGAACTCACCACGGATCCTTTTGTTTTCCCTCTTAGTTCAGTCATACATTCTCCCATAAGTGCAGAAAAAGACCCCTTTCCCTCTATTTTTATTTTCTCCTCATTATTTTTCACTATCTGTTCAATTATTTCTCGCACCCCTTCCTCTCCCACAACCATCCACCCCATCCCCTCCATCGCCTCTTTAACTGTGGAGAATTTATTTTCAGATATCAATTTCATCACGTCCGTTATCCCTTCTCTCATAAGATTCTTCTCTGTTACAAGTTGAAATATTTCCTCAAAATTCCTATCTGATATATTTTCTATCGGAACTTTTTCTCGACGCAGTTCTGT
>WTZT01000165.1 GCA_009889685.1 Candidatus Hikarchaeia archaeon HikBin4 | reverse complement strand
CAGAAGCCATAACGCGAGAAGACATACGCAATCTAATTGATCAAAAGGCGATCAAAGAAACACTCGCAAAAGGTAATTCCCGTGGACGTGCACGAGAACAAAACCGAAAAAGAGCATATGGCCATAGATCTGGCCATGGATCACGAAAAGGCAGGGCAGGGGCTAGACAAAATCGAAAGAAAAAATGGATGTCTAATATCCGATCCCAACGAAAACTCCTCCGAGAACTAAGAGAAATCGGAACTATAGATCCAACACAATATAGGCTAGTTTATCGAAAAGCAACTGGTGGAGAATTTAGAAGTTCTCAGCATTTAGCGGCTTATGTGGAAAATAATTATGGAGATAACTAATGGCTAACGGCCCTCGATATAATGTACCAATGCGCCGAAGAAGAGAAGGCATGACAAACTATCGTCAAAGACTAGCATTATTGAAATCTGGCACTTCTCGGTTGGTCATACGAATCAGTAATAAATACGTCTCAGCACAGTTAATCAATCTCGGACCCATCGGAGATGAAACAATAGTTTCCATAAGTTCAAAAGATCTTTTGAGTTATGGTTGGAAAGCACCAACAAACAATCTCCCTGCTTCTTACTTATCAGGTTTCCTCTTAGGTAAAAAAGCACTTGCCATTGGAATAAAAGAAGCCGTACTCGACATAGGCCTGCATTCCGGGACCAAAGGTTCAAAAGCATTCGCAGCACACAAAGGTGCAATTGACGCAGGATTGGAAATTCCCCACAGTGAAGTAGCATTTGGATCTTGGGAACGAATCAGAGGAGAACATATAGCAGAATTTGCAGAAGAAACTAACAATAAACTTTCTAACGACTTTGATCTAACAACGTTACCGATCCATTTCGATGAAATTCTTGAAAATCTTAAGGAGGCATCCCTATGACCGATCAAATTGAAAATACTTGGGAACCTGTCACACGACTTGGGCACATGGTATTAAATGGAGAAATAACTTCAATGGCGGGTGCACTCAATTCCGGACTCCCTTTGAAAGAACCCGAAATAGTAGATCACCTATTGCCTGGAATCGAAGATCGAGTTCTCGATATCAACATGGTCCAGCGAATGACCGATTCTGGTAGGCGTGTTAAATTCAGATGTTGTGTTGCTATCGGTGATAAATCCGAATTCGTAGGCTATGCACAATGTCGAGAAAATCAAGTCGGCGCCGGAATTCAGAAAGCAGTTGCGGCCGCAAAGCTCAATATCATTCAAGTGCCCCACGGTTCTGGTTCTTGGGAAAGTAGCTCTGCAGATCCCCATTCTCTCGCTATGAAAACCAAAGGAAAATCTGGTAGTGTTATTGTTGAGTTATTCCCCGCCCCCGCTGGACTTGGTCTGGCTGCAGCACCCACTGTTAAAACTATCTTGGAACTCGCCGGAATTCGAGACGCGTGGACTAAATCCTATGGTAAAACCCGAACAACAATGAACTTGGCCAAAGCCACTTTCAATGCATTGAACAATGCATCTCGATTTCGCAGTACTAATAATCAACGAGCCACATCTTCCACACAGGAGAAAAATCAATGAAAGCCATTGTACAATTGCGCGGTGAAGTCAACATAACTTCTAGAATTCGAGATACTCTCAAGATGCTGAACTTGCATCACGTTAACCATTGTACATTGATTCCCGAAACGGATTCCTATCGAGGGATGATTATCAAAGTACATGATTACGTGGCTTACGGGAAACCAAGTCTTCCTATCTTAGAAAAAATAATTTCTCGCCGCGCAGAACCACTCGAAGGAGATGCGACCATAGACGATGAATGGATCTCTAAAAACACAGAATACGATTCAATAACTCATCTAACCCAGGCCATCATTTCGGAAGAAACCACGTTGCGCTCGCAAGGGCTATCTCCCGTACTACGACTGCACCCTCCCCGAGGAGGCCATCGGGGAATAAAACACCCCACCAAAGAAGGTGGACAACTTGGAAAACATACTACTGAGGAGATCGACAAACTCCTTAACTCGATGCGATAACTCATGACTACTACCAAAAAAAGAAGACAAAGAGGCTCCCGAACTCACGGATGTGGGACTCATAAAAACCGCCGTGGTGCTGGCAATCGTGGAGGCCGCGGAAATGCAGGACGGAATAAACACCAAATCCATTTACATGAACCCCTAGGAAAGTATGGTTTCACCCGTCCAACTAGCACTAAAAAAGGACGTGCAATATTCCCTCTCAACCTCCAGGAATTGGAAGAACAAATAACCTCT
>WTZT01000164.1 GCA_009889685.1 Candidatus Hikarchaeia archaeon HikBin4 | reverse complement strand
CGAATACCAATCTCTAATAGTTGAACTAACGGGTTTAAAAATAGCTAATAGTTCAATGTATGATTTCGCCACTTCTATAGGCGAAGCCGCTCTTTTATCCGGAAGGATCTCTCCCAATCGCACAAAGATTCTAGTACCTGATATTTTAAGACCAGAACGCCTCAGCGTTTTGAAAAATTACACCTCCAATTCTGGGTTCAAAATAGAATCTTACCCCACTTATCATTCCAACACCGACATCGACGAATTGTCAAATATGATCTCCAAAGACGTTTCCATGGTATATGTAGAAAGTCCTAATTCTCATGGTTCACTTGAAGAATCTATTGGAGAAATAGCCAAAATATCTCACGAATCTGGATCTCTTTGCTGCCTTGGAACCGACCCTGTCGCACTATCAGTACTAGAATCTCCTTCTGTCCTTGGTGTTGACATAGTGGTCGGAGACGCATCTGTACTTGGTCTCCCAAATGCATACGGAATGGGTATCGGTTTGTTTGCTTGTAGGAGTGAATATTTGCGGAAAGTTCCGGGTAGATTGGTTGGTGTCACTAAGGATGCCAACAATCGTAGGGCATACACACTCACACTTCAAACGAGAGAGCAACATATCCGACGAGAACGTGCAACTTCAAATATTTGTACCAACCAAGCCTGGGTCGCTCTAAGAACTGCAATACACGCAGCATATCTAGGACCTCAAGGTTTAGTCGATTTGGCAAAACAATGCATTGACTTGCCCCTTGAACTGTCTTCCAAACTTAACAATATTGAGGGTGTACAATCTCCTCTATACCCGCGATATCATTTCCGAGAGTTTGTAGTTGGAACTGAGAAAAAAGCTCTAGATGTGGTCCATTCCCTCGAAACAAAAGGATATGCCGTATCTGCTATAAACGACCACGAATTGCTCATCTGTATCACTGATGTTAATTCCTCTCATCTCAACGCTTTCGTTGATGCTTTCAAGGAGGCCGTACTATGAACGATCTTCCTCGCTACGATCAAGCAAAATGGACTTATCAATCTGTTTATGAACCTCTCTTATCTGAAAAAAACATGACTGAAGTCTTTTTGGAACATATACCCCTTCCCTCCAATCTAAAACGAAATTCTCTCACTTTACCTAGCTTATCTGAACCTGAAATAGCGCGCCATTACACCCGACTCTCTCAAATGACCTATGGGATCGATAGTGGTCCCTATCTCCTAGGGAGTTGCACCATGAAGTACAATCCAAAATTCACTGAAGACGTGGCTGTGCTGCCTGGCAGTTCTATACATCCCGACAGAGCACCTCATACTATCCAGGGTACTCTCGAAATTTTATACACTCTACAAGAACATCTAGCCGTCATTGGTGGGATGGATGCAGTAACACTACAACCTCCTGCAGGTGCATCTGGGGAATTCACCGGTATTCTAATTATCAGAGCCTTTCATGAATCTCGTGGGGATTTTTCGCGGAATGAAATTATTATACCTGAAAGTGCACATGGAACTAACCCTGCGAGCGCAACATTGGGGGGTTATAACACAGTTGAAATTCCCAGTAATGGGGAAGGGCGAGTTAACATAGATGCACTTCAAGCTGCCCTTTCTGAAAACACTGCAGCGTTAATGTTAACCAATCCTAACACTCTTGGTCTATTCGAATCTGATATAGAACTCATCGCATCAATGGTGCATGATATGGGTGGTTTACTTTACTATGATGGCGCAAATCTAAATGCCCTATTAGGACGTTCTCGTCCTCGCGATATGGGTTTTGATATCATGCATTACAATGTGCACAAAACTTTCGCAACACCCCATGGCGGCGGCGGCCCTGGGGCCGGACCCGTCGGGGTAATATCTAAACTTGAAACTTTCTTACCAGCACCTATCGTAATAAAAACTACATCCGGATTCGATTTATTCACACCTGAAAACAGCATTGGAAAGGTACATGGGTTCTATGGCAATTGGCTATGTTTGGTAAAAGCACTTGCATACATCCTTCGCCTCGGGGATAGTGGCCTTCTAGACGCTAGTGCAAAAGCAGTTTTAAATGCGAATTACTTGGGCAGTAAAATCCAATATGAAATCCCATTCCGACCATTTTATCATGAATTTGTTGCTAGTTCTGGAGAACAAGATGCCGCAGAAGTTGCCAAACGATTGTTAGATTATGGGGTGCATCCCCCTACCATCAAATGGCCCTTAATAGTCTCTCAAGCTTTGTTAGTGGAACCAACAGAATCTGAAAATAAGACAACTTTGGATCAAATCGCAGCTTCGTTC
>WTZT01000163.1 GCA_009889685.1 Candidatus Hikarchaeia archaeon HikBin4 | reverse complement strand
GAAAATCATTACTCACACGATTTGACACATTACAACCTATTCAAAGTCTTTCACTCCAAAATGGGTTATTGGAGGGTGTCGACCAACTAATAGTCAGCTCTACAGGGACTGGAAAAACTTTAATTGGGGAGATCGCAGGTATAAACCGAGCTCTTAGTGGAAATGGGAAATTCCTATTTTTAGTCCCTTTAGTTGCCCTAGCAAACCAAAAATATAATGATTTCAAGAAGTATTATGGGGATTCTCTTGACATCACTCTTCGAGTAGGGTCTAGTAGGGTGCGGGGAGATTCCTACCCCTTTGACCCCCGTGCAGATGTTATCGTGGGAACTTATGAAGGAATAGATCATGCATTGAGAACCCACAAAGATCTCTCTCATATAGGAACAGTCGTAATCGATGAAATCCATATGATAGCAGATCAATCTAGAGGGCATGGTCTAGATGGTCTTATAGCACGCTTGAAGCATCACTGCAAGCATTCATCTACCAAAATCTCCTCTTCTGATACCCAATGGATATATCTATCTGCCACTGTTGGGAATCCAAATCATCTTGGATCTGCCCTACATGCAACTACCCTTGAATTTAACACCCGGACTATACCTCTCGATCGCCACATAGCATTTTCTCTTCCTGGCCAAAAATATCAAATGATTAATGAACTTGTCCGCCGAGAATTCATGAATAAATCTTCAAATGGTTACAAAGGTCAAACAATAATATTCACCAATTCTCGACAAAGGTGCCATGACATCTCCAATAAACTAACTTCTTCTTCTGCACCCTATCACGCAGGATTGGATTATCCTAAAAGAAAAAAAATAGAACAGAGATTCTCCGAAGGAAAAGTAGCATCTGTAGTAACTACTGCTGCCCTATCTGCAGGTGTAGATTTCCCTGCATCTCAGGTCATTTTCGATTCACTAGCGATGGGAACCAATTGGCTCACTGCTCAAGAATTTCAACAAATGCAGGGGAGGGCCGGCAGACCAACCTACCACGATAAAGGTTTGATCTATTTATTAGTCGAACCTGGAAAAATATATTCAAGAACCATGCGCCGCACCGAAGATCAAGTTGCATTTGACCTACTTACAAGTAATGCAGAAAACGTACATCCTTTATACGACGAACAAGCTGCTATGAGTGAAACTCTCGCAAACATGGTCGTAGCACCTCAACATACGTCCCACCTCAATTCTTCTATGGTTGGGGAAATTCAAACAAAAATGGCTATACAAAATTTAATTAAATTTGGTCTAGTATCCGAAAACCATGCTACTTCTTTAGGTAATATAATATGTCAAAATTTCTTCACAGCAAAAGAAGCAATTTCAATTATGGACGCACTTAACAATGATAAATCCCCCTCTGAAATAATCACCATGATAGAATTGCTGAGGGCAGAAAACTGAATATTTCCAACACAAAATACAAAACGATAGTTACGAATATTAAGCTCTCTTTTGTCCACCCATGCGCGACGTGCTTCAAGATCTTTCAGATGGAAAAATAACCATCGCGGAAGCGGAAGCAAAATTATTGGGATATGCTACAAGTGAAGCTGGCAGGTTTGATGTCGCTAGAGAACACAGACACGGTGCACCTGAAGGCATCCTTTGCGACGGAAAAACTACAGAAGAAATAGTCACTTTGGCGTCTATTGCACTAGAAACCACAGGACGTGCTATTATCACCAGAACTACTCCTGAAATTCAAGAAGCAGTCAAAGAAAATATCCCAAAATCTGTGGAAATACAATCCTATTCCACGCCCCGAATAATCGTAGCAAAAACCCTTGAGTTTGAACCTCCTGTTCTCGATGCAACCATTGCAATAGTAACTGCAGGCACTAGCGACCGTCCCATCGCCGAAGAGGCTGCTATTATTGCTTCTGAAATGGGTGCAAGTATAGTTCAAATAAGAGACGTTGGCGTTGCAGGTCTCCATAGATTACTCGATCAAATAGAAGTCATTAGATCAGCAGACGTAGTCATCGTCGCAGCAGGACGAGAAGGTACACTTCCATCTCTAGTTGCTGGACTTGTTGCTACTCCTGTCATCGGATTACCTGTCTCAACAGGTTATGGCCTTGGAGGTTCTGGAGAGGCAGCTTTAACTAGTATGCTGCAATCTTGTGCAGTCCTTACTACTGTTAATATTGACGCTGGCTTTGTTGCAGGTGCACAAGCGGGAATGATCGCAAAATCAATCTCTCAAGCACGTTCCCAAAAATAAAAATATTTGTTGTCACGATCTCTTTTGAGTTTTCCATCCAATAACT
>WTZT01000162.1 GCA_009889685.1 Candidatus Hikarchaeia archaeon HikBin4 | reverse complement strand
ACATTGAGAAGACCATAGCCATCAAGAATAGGTCCTAGAGTGATTTCATCGATCTCAAACGATGGTTTGGGTTCGATTATCAAATTGATATTTTGAGTTACAGTATTTGTTTTTTGGTAATGCCCAGGACTGTCTGCATCCCCTGTTGAGATTATGAAAGTGTATACATATTCAACTTCCACAGAAAGAGAATAAGTTCCGGGGGTAGCACTTTCGTTAACAAAAATTTTGACAGGGATAGGTTCGCTTTCACCTTCCGCTACATTTCCAACAGGAACGATTCCTGTTAGAATTTGGATGGGGGCAGTACCAGGAGAAAGGGTTAGTTTTACATTTCTTGCGGTGGTGACTCGAGATTCTGCGCTTGCACCTCCTCCAACACGTATTTCGCCGCCATTAAGTATAGAAAAATAAAGAGTTGCTTCATCGCCAGGTGCGACCCTGTCTTCGGTTAAAAATACACTTATGCTAGGATTCCCCTGTGCAGACGCGAGTACCGGGGCAGGGATGATTAGCATCAGGGTTATTAAGAGGATTAATGATGTACGAATCCAATTGCTAGGCCTCATAGGGATTGTTAAGCCATGCAGCTGTGAAAAGGCTGGTCAAATTGGGTAGGACATATTTGTTTCGATGAATATAACCAGTCTCAAAGGGGATTTATAAGGTATAATGCAAGCAGACCTTGTAATTAAGAATTGTACGATAGTAACTCCAGATGGATTGATGGAGAATGCAGGTGTAGCCGCAAAAGACGGAAAAATAGTAGCAGTAGGTTCGTCTGATGCACTACCAAGTGGCAGTAGAGAGATTGATGCTACGGGGAAATACCTATCCTCGGGGATTATAGACTGCCATATTCACAATCGAGAACCTGGACTTGAATATAAAGAAGATTGGGGAACAGCGACTCAGGCTGCTGCGGCAGGAGGAGTAACCACAGTAATAGGAATGCCCAACTGTATACCAGTTATTGATGCACCAGAACATCTTAAACTTAAATTTGAGAAAGGGGAGGAGAAAGCGTATGTCGATTTCCAATCCTATGTTGTGATAACATCAGATAATGCTACAGAAAAATGTGTAAATGCCCTGAATGATGCAGGTTGTGTAGGGTACAAAGTGTTTTTAGGAACTACCATTGGTGCAATTCCACCTCCAAATGATGGAGAACTCCTTGATGCGATGCATGCAATCGCCAAAACTGGAAAGAGATTGGGATTCCACGAAGAAGATGATGAAATTCTAAAACACTATGAGGCCCAGTTTATTGAGGAAGGAAAAAATGATCCAATCTATCATTCGTGGTCGAGACCACCTGTTTGTGAACGAGAAGCAGTGGGGAGAACCATATTGTTTTCAGAACATACGGGATGTCCAATCCATGAGTTTCATTTGTCCTCGGGGTCCGGGGCTCAAATGGTTCTTGATGCTAAAAAGAAAGGATTAAACGTAACTGCAGAAACTATGCCTCACTACCTCTGGTTCAATGAAGAAGTGATGCGAGAAAAGGGTAATGTTGCTAGAATTCAACCACCGATTAGAGATCAAATTGAACAAGATATGCTTTGGGATATTGGAATTCACGGTGGCGGAATTGATTGTATAGCGACTGACCATTCCCCACATACGAATGAAGAAAAGGGAATGGAAGATCCATTCCAAAATACATGGAATGTCATCTCAGGATTTGTTGGATTGGAATCGGAAGTCGCAGCAATGCTCACTTTTGTAAATGATGGAAAACTCACGTTAGAGAAATGGATTAACATGCATAGTAAAAGACCTGCTGAAGTGTGGGGAATGTATCCAGAGAAAGGATCTCTTCAGATTGGGACTGATGCTGATTTCACAATCTTTGATCTAAATGAGACTTGGACTTTGGATAGAAAGAATCTCCATTCCAAAAATACAGTGACTCCATTCCATGGTGAAACATTTACAGGCAAAGCGACGGCAACAGTTGTCCGAGGTCAAGTGGTGTATGAAGATGGTAAGGTAGTTGGAGAGAGAGGTTACGGAACGTTAGTAGATGTGGATAGTATGCCTTGGAATTCTCCTAGGAAATTAACAGAAGCACGTAAAGAATACAAACAATATACATAAACGGAGTAATATTTTAAAATGTCAGATGGTATGAATCGGAGAGAGGCTGTAAAGAAAGGTGAAAAAGGAGGAGAGATACTTAAGTGGGCTATTGGACAGAATCTGAAGAACTTTTGGGTTGCTGCAAGAGATAAAGATATTTACAAAGAAGAGATCTACGCTGCCGTTCGGGAAAATTCTCATCGGTTGCCAGAATTAACCAAAATGGAAATTAAAAGCATGGCGAGATCGG
>WTZT01000161.1 GCA_009889685.1 Candidatus Hikarchaeia archaeon HikBin4 | reverse complement strand
TTTCGATGAGTAATCGCAGTTATTTCACAAACAGGAGATTCCCGTTCTTTTCCGAGTAAGTATGTGAATTCACAGAACGGGCCTTCTTTTTCTCGGACATGCGGTTGTATTACTCCTTCAACTATTAGCTCTGCATTTGCAGGGACCTTGAGATCAACAGTTTCGCAATCAACTAGTTCGAGGGGCTCTCCCATTACACCCCCAATAGCATTATATTCATCTTCTACTGTTTGGACCTGACAGCCATAAATGAAAGCAGGATGGTGTCCGACGACGGCTGCAAATTCTAAAGGTTCGTCTCTAGCTTCAGCTTGACTGAGAATAGAATATGCGTGAGTACCTTGGGCGAAGAATATTCCAGTTTTTCGAGGGGCTTTTTTCATCATGCGATAGATGCCCGTATTGTATCTAGAATTTTCCTCATCGTAGAGAACGAAAACTTCCCCATCCATGAATGGTGCAGGTTCTTCTGTTGTATGGCTTAACAGGGGTATGTCGTTCATATCGACCTCATCTCCTATTTTAATTATATCTTTTACAGGACCAGTAGATACCTCGATAGGAGGTATGGGATTTGTAACGCGTTTTGTGTACTCCTTTATTGCTTGTTCCGGAGTGGCGTCTATTCCAAGTGCCATGCGGTAATCGGTTCCGCACAAATTGGTGAGTACACGCCAATTGGGGAATCCTTTAACGTTTGTACAAAATACAGCGGGGTAAGCACCGTTTGGTTCGTCCTGTAATTTTCGGACGATGGATGCTATTTCATATTTAGGATCTACTTCTTTATCAACATAGGCCAATTGAGAGGGCGATTCTTGCTCGAGGATTTTTAGATAGGTTCGAAGATCCTTTGCCATTATATAGTTGCATAGAGATCAAACAAATTCATAAGCATGTTTATTCAGATTCGAAGGAGGTTTTAGCGGAGAGGTTTAATCGTTCCAAAACTAGAATCGGGTATGCTTTCGTTCGTTGGTTTGGGATTGTATGATGAGAAATCAATTACAGTAAGAGGCGTAGAAGTGATTAGGGGAGCGGATTTCGTGTTTCTTGAAAATTACACAAGTAAATTAGGAGGGGCAGGGATTGAAAAATTGGAGAAATACTATGGGAAGGATATTGAGATCCTTCAAAGAGAAGATGTGGAAGTGAACCCAGATAAGGTATTAGAAGCTGCGAAAGAGAGAGAAGTGGTGATACTGGTGGCAGGGGATTCAATGAGTGCCACTACCCATGTAGATCTTAGACTTCGGGCGAATGCACTGGGAATAGAAACCAAGATAATACATGGAACCAGTTCGATTACTGCCGCATGCGGACTTACAGGATTACAAAATTACCGATTTGGCAAGTCCACTACCATACCATTTGAGCCAGAGGATAAATTGCCAGATAGCATATATCAGACCATCAGGGAAAATAGAGAGAGGGGATTGCACACGCTAGTGTATTTAGATATAAAAGTTGAACAAGATAGATACATGAAAGGGAATGAAGCTGCTGAAAAATTGATGGAAATTGGGGAAGATTGTATGGGCATAGTCATAGCAAGAGCAGGGAGTCAAAAGCCACATGTGGTCACAGGTAGACTGAAGGAATTGGTAAAAATGGATTTTGGAGAGCCATTACATTTGATGATAATACCAGGGGACTTGCACCATATTGAAATGGAAGCACTAGAATCGTTTACAGAGATGCACTTATAAGTTGACAGTATAACAAATATGGTGAAAACGAGGAGGGGTATTATTACCTTCTAAGGACTAATCGGAGGACATCTTCTTCCAAAAGTGTATGGCCCATTCCCACTATCTGATCATCGTGTTTTGCACTAGGTCCAGTTATGCGGGCAAATCTGAAAGTTGCTAAGAAGTCGCCGCCGAGTTCCTCGCATGCATGCCTGACAGTTGCTCCTTTTGGAAGTATAAGGGGCTCTTCATAGTCAGGCCCTCTTCCGGGTTTATCCATATATATTCGGATGAATCCTAAGGAATCCCAAATTGAATCTTTGAACTCTACAATACCGAGTTCTTCTTTTGCACTTATATAGAGAATGTTTTCGGGGAAGACTCCGTGTTCTACCAATTCCTTTGAAATGGAATTGAATGCCGAAGGGCCAATGGAATCGGATTTGTTGATGACAACTAATGATTTTTTATACACGCAATTGCCCATAATCCCATCGATCAAGCTGTCAAGATTGAGAGTTTCTCGGATGGTTACATCTGCATTGACGATCCCATATTCCATCAAAACTCCTTTTATAGTAGACTCTTCGAGACCTAGATCGACACTGTGGAAAATTGTAATACCACCCCTGCTAGTTTTAGATATTTTAATTTGAGGCGGGGTTTCATTGATGCGAATGCG
>WTZT01000160.1 GCA_009889685.1 Candidatus Hikarchaeia archaeon HikBin4 | reverse complement strand
TTAACAGGAGGAATACCCCTTCTTTTAGAATATTATTAGACATCTCAACCCATCCACAACAGCTATAACTAATTACAGTCCTAGTAGGACATAGTGTAGCATACATGTCTCGAGAGGTGCTAATTAACAACATAATTTCCATGCTTTTGGATGCAGGCTTTATTGTTAGCGATAGGTGCGTTATTCGGCCGAAAAGTTTTGATATGGCTGCTAGAAGGGAAGAACAGATATTTTTAATAAAAGTGCTTGGAAATGTAGATGCTCTAAATCGCCAAACGGGGATGGCAATGCAGGATCTAGGAATTCATTTGAACGCTAACCCTCTCGTGATATCGCTCCGTACCAGAGATAAAAATCTGGAACCGGGGGTCGTATACTTGAGACATGGAGTTCCAGTTATTAGCCCAGATACAGCATATGATCTATTTATAGAGGAAATTCCACCTTTAATATATGCAGCTCCGGGGGGACTATACGTGCCTATTGATGGAGAATACCTATCCAAAGTACGAGAGGAATTAAAATGGAGTCTTGGTAAGCTTGCAATGTTAATAGGCGTTTCACGAAGAACTGTTTCGAAATATGAGAATGGGATGGATGCAAGCATCGAAGTTGCTATTCGGTTGGAAGAATTATTCGGACCAAAAATAACCATTCCAATAGGTATTTTTGATCGAAAAGCTGCAAAAATTGGCATAGATTCTTTGGAAAATAAACAAAGATCCACTCAGGGGGGAGATGAAATGATAGATGCATTGAATAGGTTTGGGTTTATAGTTCACCCAACAGATCGTGCTCCATTTCAAGCGGTGAGTGAACATTCTAGTGATTCAAATAGGATTTTGATAACAGGGCATTCTCAGCTCACCAAGACGGCTATTAAACGTGCGAAGATAATGGGTTCTATTGGGCATGTAACCAAGACTCAATCTATTTATTTTGTAGATGGAAAAGTGAAGCAAAAATATGTTGAAGAAACTATATTGATAGGTAAGAATGAGATTGACTCCATTGATGGTCCAGAGGCGTTTGATGAGTTACTTCGGGGAAAGATGTAACTGAGATCTATTGATTTTAAAAAGGGATGGGAGATGTTATCAAAAAACAATACCTATGGGTGTAGCACGAAAAAGATCGATATACATATCTAGGTACATAAATTAGCAAGGATATGGAAGTTTCACACACGTGTATTTGGGTTTCTGACTTAGAAGCTACGAAGGCGTTTTATATTGGTGCCATGGGATTACACCACACTTGGGATTTCGTCGGGGGAGATGGGGTGACCAGTTATTATGTTGCCGGAGAAGGTGGTGTTGAAATTCAATTTAAGTATAAAGAAGGATTGGAAGGTAAAGTTCCAGGAGGAATTGATCACATAGCAATTGTAATAGAAAATGTAGATGAAAAATTCAAAGATATGGTAGATAAAACAGGATGTAAAGTCGTCAGATCCGTATTTCAAAATGATACCATCAAGACAAGAGTTGCGTTTATTGAAGATCCAGATGGATATGTAGTAGAACTGTTACAACATTTAGATTGATTTTGTAAAGAGAGAGAAAAGAATTGGATAAATAAACATTATCCAAACAAGACCAATATCAACATTATAGCGACACCGAAAATGATGAATAGTAAATTGAATATATTATCGATCCAATTTTCTTCGCGGAGTAAATCGGGCAACAGAGCTGCAGAAGCTATATAGATGAAGTTTCCAACACCAAGTGAGAAGAGAAGTTTGGTGAGCCCGGGTACAACATTCGTTAAATAGATTGCAATTAAAACGCCGACAATTGTTGTCATTCCAGTTAGTAGATTCACCAATAAAGCGTGTCGTTTGGTCAGACCAGAATTTAGTAAAATACCATAATCTGCTAGTTCCATCGGGATTTCATGAAAGAACGTGGCGATGGAAATGGCAATTCCAGAAGGTATTGATACTAGATAGACAGACCCAATAATAAGTCCATCTAGGAGGTTATGAATACCATCTCCAAAACTGATTAAAAACGCGCTTGACTTGATTGGGGGATCTTTGTGGTCGTGGTGGGGGTCTAGATGGTCGGTTGGATGAGAATGAGTATGGCCAATTAAGTTTTCTAGTATAAACATTGAAATAAATCCAAATAAGATCATTAAAGCCGTGTTAATCGAAAAACCACCTTCTAGTTCTAGGAGATGGGGTAAGAGATGTAAAAATGCCCCACCAAGTAAAGCTCCGACTGCAAAGCTAATTACACGAGGGAGATATTGGTTGAAAGCGTCAGAAAATGGGAAGAACATAAGTCCAGAAAGTGCTACCAGACTTACAGCTATGGCACTTAAAATAGCATATATTAGTGCAGTGGAAATAGGAGGAGATTCTCCGGGGTCCTGG
>WTZT01000016.1 GCA_009889685.1 Candidatus Hikarchaeia archaeon HikBin4 | reverse complement strand
ATCTTATTTCTCTTTAATAGCCCCGACAGTTATTTTTGGTCCTGGGGTTCTGGGCGATTCCATTGGGGCAGTTGCGCACTCTTCTCGTGAATATGTTCTCATCTCCGACGTCAAAAAAGCTGCCCGTATCTTAACAGATGTCATTTCAAAAATGGATCCGTAAAACCACTTTCATTTTTATTTACATTTCCCATATCATAAAGAAAGCTCTGTTTTTTATCCGCTGCCATCTGTGGTTTTCGGTATGAGTTATAGAAACTCTATGTTCACTAACTCTTTTATTACCAAAATCGAATCTATTCTATTTATTTCTAGTCTTCTAATCACAGTCTGTTTATTTGGACTTATTTCTCTACTAATGGGGCCTCAAGACGGACTTTTCTCTAGAATGCCTCTCTATGTCTTCGGAACCTCCATTTCATTTGTGGTGGCCATAATTTCTTATGATGGCCTCTTGAAAACAGGTCGGTCTTCGATCAGAAAGGCATTTCTAGTGGGATTTATAACTTTCATTTTTCTAGTTTTATTTGGTGAAGGGCTCATATCCATTTTGATGAACTACAGCCTTGTGTTAACTACCAAAAATCTATTCTATCTCCCCTCAATGGGTATATTTTTAACAGGAATTGGATACTGGATTACCCAACATAAATCCGATCTTATCTCTAAATACCGTTAACGAATTTCATCAACCAATTTATTTGCTAAGCCAAAATATTTCTCTGGCACTAACTCTTTCAATTCCTTTCGTACAACCTCTTCTATTTCCAATCTATCCACTATATCATGTAATTCTCTCATAGTGATACTTTTCCCCCGAGTTTCAGATTTCAAAATTTCATATGCATCTTGATGCCCCTCCCTGCGTAACACCGTCTGGTATGCTTCCCCCAGTATCTCTACATTTTCCGAAAGGCTCTCAATCATCTTCTCCTCATTTGGTTCTATTTTAGACAGTCCCTCTTTCGTTTTGTAATAACCCAATAAACAATGGGCAAAAGCAGAACCTATATTTCTTTTTACAGTCGAACTAATCAAATCCCGCTGCAGTCTCGAAACTGTAATCGATTCTGATAAAAATTTCAAGTCACTATTTGCTTTCCCCAAATTCCCTTCTGCATTCTCAAACTCGATCGGGTTTATTTTGTGAGGCATCGTAGATGACCCTGTTTCTGCTTCATTTTTACGTAAAGTAATTTGCTTGTTTGAAATATACATCCACATATCCCGATTCAGATCTACTATTACCTGATTAGCAATTTGCATCATTGAAAACAAAATAGCTAGGTCCTCTCCTGGATTAATTTGTGTGGTTAATGGTACGTGTTCGAATCCTAATTTTCCTATCAGTTTTTTTGAAATCTCTGGCCAATCAACCTCTGGAATAGCAACTACCTGGGCAGCATAATTCCCACTTGCCCCTGATAATTTTCCACCGAGTCCACCTACCGCATCTTCAATATTTTTTTGCATTTTACCCAATCTAGATGAATAAATGGCCATTTCTTTTCCAAATGTAGTTGGAGTTGCTGGCTGACCATGCGTCAGCGATAACATAGGCTTGTCTCTACATTCCATAGCGAGCTTATCTATCTCTTTTTTCACCGCTTGTATGGCCGGTATTAGAATCTCTTCCATCGACCCCCTCACAAGAATTCGATAAGCAATATTAGTTACATCTTCACTAGTCAATCCAAAGTGTATCCATGGGTGTATCTTTTCAGGTGTTTTTTCTCGCAAAAAATACTCTATAGCTTTTACATCGTGATTCGTCGCTTTGTACTCCTTATATCCCGTTTTCTCAATTTCTTTTACTATTTCTGCATCAGTTTCTCCAAAATCCGAGTAAATCTCACGTAATGCTTTTATTTCTCCTCTCGTCAATTCCAAAGAAATCGCTTCTTCTTCTGATAGTGAAATCAAATATTCAATTTCAACTTGCACACGCTCTCGCATAAGGGCCGCTTCTCCCATATACTTCCTTAGAGGAAATGTTTCAACCGCATAGCGCCCATCAATTGCTGATATGGCAAAAAGTGGGCCGTTCATAATCTCTTCTTTGTTCTGCGCCCGTAAAAAAGGATCCAGTCTAATTTTCCTAATTACTATGTGCCCTTCAAAGAATCATTCTTCACAAGATCTATCTATCTATAGTCCAAAAAGCAAAAACGCAACGAATTTGTCACACCAAGATCGCATTCTAGTATGGATTCTTCTCAAGATGATTTCCCCACTTCTTTAACAATAAAAAATGATCATCATCATGAACTACGCTATGGGGAAAACCCCCACCAAACTGCATCTCTATATGTTGATCCAAACATACAGGAGGCAAATGTTGTAACGGCAGTGCAACTGAATCCTGCTGCAAAAGAACTTTCTTACAATAATTATAATGATTCTGATGGCGCTCTCAATCTCATCAAAGAGTTCAAAAACCCAGCAGCCGCAATAATTAAACACACTAACCCTGCAGGATGCGCCGTCGCAAAAACCATTTCCGAAGCATACGCCAAAGCACTTTCAACTGATCCTATGAGTGCTTTCGGCGGGGTAGTTGCCCTCAACCAAAAATGTGATGTAAAAACAGCAGAACAAATCGTATCCTCTTTCAAAGAAGTCGTAGTCGCTCCTTCTTATACTGAAAATTCTCTGACCATTTTACGCACAAAGAAAAATCTACGCATATTGTCCGTTGGAGAATTGAATTCTCCTTCTGTAACCTTAGTTGAAAAACCTATAATTGGTGGGAGGCTAATCCAACAAAGAGATCTAAGTTCTCTATCTCCTAATGATCTCAATATAGTCACAAAAATAGAACCAACTCCTTCTCAAATAGAAACTATGCTTTTTGCTTGGAAAGTAGTTAAGCACGTTAAATCCAACGCTATAGTTTTTGCTACTGGGACTGAGACTGTAGGACTGGGAATGGGCCAAGTATCTCGAATCGACGCTGTTAGATTGGCATCTATTAAAGCAATTGAACATTCAGAAAATAAAACTACGCAAGGGGCTATCATGGCATCAGATGCATTTTTCCCCTTCCCCGACGCATTAGAAAAAGCAGCTGAAGTTGGGATTTCTGCGGTAATTCAACCCGGTGGGTCTATAAACGATAATGCTGTGATCGACGCTGCAAACGATCTTGGCATTGCAATGGTTTTTACAGGAATAAGATGTTTCAAACATGATTAGTCCATTTCCAATTTCAACTTGGTGAATTCAAAAAATGGAATATTTAGAAGCACTAAAATTTTTATTTAACTTCCCACGCTCTAGAATTGGACCTGGAACTGATTCCACATCAAAGCTTTTGAATTACCTTGGAAATCCACATATAGGCAATACATACATCCAAATAACAGGGTCAAATGGAAAAGGATCCACTTCTCGAATGATATCTTCCATTTTAATGGAATCCAATCTCAAAGTAGGGCTTTACACCTCTCCCCACCTCTCCGATTTTCGAGAACGAATTCTCACAAATGATCAACTTATTCCACATCAATCAATCTGCGATTTTGTTGATATTATTCTTCCTTATATTGCCATTTGCGAACCCAACTCTCCACTCCCCACATTTTTTGAAGTTACAACCGCTTTGGCACTCTGGCATTTCAAAAATGAAGGTGTAGATGTTGCTGTAATAGAAGTTGGCATCGGCGGAAAACATGACGCAACTAGCGTTATCACTCCCATTTATAGCGCCGTCACTAATGTTTCCCTCGAACACACAGAAATCTTAGGGAATACTGTAGAAGAAATAGCACGAGATAAATCTTCAATCAAATCTGAGAATTCCCCTTTAGTCACCGCAGCAACAGGAGCCGCCCTCGCTGAAATCAAACACGGAGTAACTGACCTTTTAACCGTGGGTGAATCTGGTGATTTTCAGGTCAAATATGAAGGAAGTTCTTTTTCCGAGTCCATTCTAAAAATAACCTCACCTACCTGGACCATAACAACAGAACTGGGGCTAATTGGGCCTCATCAAGCAATAAACGCAGGCACTGCAGCCGCTATATGTGATCAATCACCCAACATAACTCCCCACAACATTTCAACTGGTCTCAAAAATTCCCATTGGCCTGGGCGTTTTGAAGTCTTCAGTCAAAACCCATTAATCGTCCTAGATGGGGCCCATAACCCCGCCGGGTGTATCGAACTTAGTAAAACTTTGTCAGAATTTGAATATCAAGATCTTTTCATAGTTTTCGCAGCCCTTGGAGACAAAGACCACGAAGGAATGATCTCTTCCTTACCTCTTTCTAAAAAAGTATTTGTAACCAAACCCCATATCAATCGTGCAGCAGAAGTCTCCCCACTCGTAGGTTTATTTACAAAGAATGGATCCGAAGCAATATCTGTTCCAACCATTGATGTCGCCATAGATCAGGCCATATCTTCTTCAACCAAAAACGATTGTATCCTTATAACTGGGTCTTTATACACAATACGGGAAGCCCGTCAAAAATGGGCAAACTATGTGATCAAAAAAACAACCCAACAGACACCCTCTCTGTATGCTCTAAAAACAAAAACTTACCCTTTATATGCTAGACAAATTCAGAAAGAATTCCTACAACTTGGAGGCTCCTCTGAACTATCCTTTTTCGATGAATACGATGAAGAATTAATTGATATTATTCTCTCTGGTTCTCATCTTCAATTCGAATCTTTGCTTGAAATAATTAGTGATGAAAATTTTCATTTTCCCAACCTTGTATCTCAACTCTCATCTGCGATTCACTCTTCAAAAACCCCCATTAACTCCAATGGATTCCCCTGGGAATCAAGCGCCACTTTGATGGGGATATTAAACCTCACTCCTGATAGTTTCTATGACGGTGGAAATTATAACACGGTAGACCAAGCAATAACCCATGCAAATACTATGATCGAAGCTGGGGCAGACATTATCGATGTAGGCGGTGAAAGCACTCGTCCAGGTGCAACTCCCATTTCTTCCCAAAACGAATTAAACAGAATCTTACCCACTATCCATGAATTATCTGAATCGGACATATTCCTCTCTGTTGATACAAGAAAAGCCAAAGTAGCCGACGCTGCGATAAATGCAGGTGCGAATATAATCAACGATGTCTCCGGTCTTTCGGACCCTCAAATGCGTTTTGTAGCATCTGATTTCGATGTGCCTATTGTTTTAACACACAGTATCAACACGCCAGTGGATCCCACTTATATTCCAATTTACCACGACGTTGTCGAAGAAATCATATCCTGCCTTTCTAACTTAATCCTCCTAACCGAAAATGCGGGGTTAGACCGTTCAAAAATCATCATTGATCCTGGAATTGGTTTTGGGAAAACACCCTTGCAAAATTTTGAAATACTTCGTCGCTTAGACGAATTCAAAACTCTAGATTGTCCCATACTTATAGGCCATTCTCATAAGTCTTTATTCTCTTCTCTTAAAACCGATTCAAAGCACCGTTTATCTGCCACCATTGCAACTACTGCGATGGCCGTTTGCAACGGTGCTAGCATAATTCGTGCCCATGATATTTCCCCCAATCTCGATGCTATTCGAATCGCAGAGGCACTTAAAGAACTCCCATATCCGATTGATCTTTAATTAATTTATCTGCCTTAGATTTCCCCAAACTCTCGATAAGTCCTACATATCTTTCTATAAACTTTTTTTCTCCATATTCAAAAAATTTCTCTTCAATTTCTTTTCTAGGTAGTTTTGCAGCTTCTCTGATAATTTGATGTAATACATCTCCATCTGTTATTCGAAATCCCCTCTCTCTATGTCTTATTAGTTCGTGGGCGCTAGACGATTCATGATATTCTGCAACCCCTATGCAACCACAGGCAAGGGCCAATAAAAAATCCTTAGGAAATCCACTCTTCATCGCCGTATGTACACAAACATGTGCCCCCTTGAAAATTGCTATTTTCTTTTCTATGGGGATCTCTCCTAGAAACTCCACTCTGCGCGAAATTCTTAAATCTTTTATTTGTCTCTCGTAAAATTCCTTCATTTCTCCTTCCCCTATTATCACAGCTTTCCATTTTACATCCCGAAGTTCTGCTAGCGCCAATAAAAGACTCTCTAAGTTGGAATTTTTATCTAGTGACTTAGAGTAGACAATATCTGCAACTGTCTCTGCCTTTGTATCCTTTATGCGTTTGATGTTAATCGGATTTGGTAATTTTTCAACCAGTCCCATTTCACATCCTGCTTCTATCACACTTGTTCGAACCAATTCCGATGGGACTACTACTAGATCTGCCAAACCGAGAACAAATTTAGATTTTTTTCTATCCCTTTCTTTAATTTCAACTTGCTCATAGAAGTCCAATACTAGTGGTTTTCTCAAAATAATGCTTGTAAATTTTGATCCCATTACTACTGCTTGTTCTGCCCCGTCTGCGATTATCACATCTGGTCCATACTCTCTAATTTTTGAGGGTAACTGGGCTGCAAATCTCCATGCAACATCTTCTGCATCCTCTGATACTGCGTAATATCTTATTCCCTTGTGTATTCTCTCCCTATCTTCTCCTTCCCACCATTTGAGACAGTAGAAACTAACGGCATGCCCTTTTATAGCAAGCAACTCTGCTACAGTATGTAACCTTTTTGCAGTACTCTCTCCTTCTTTATGTATAGTCTGCCGCTCTACAATCGCGACTCGCATACCTATTCATTGAAGATCGAACAAAAATAGCCATCGATCTGTGCCTCTTGTTAAATAACTCCCGTTTTCTCCGCCACTATTTTTGCCTCTATTTCTCCAATTCCATTCCCCAATATTGTCCACCTATCTCGTATTTCATGCGCAGTCGATAGGGCCTCAATAATACTTTCTCTTGTGACTCCTAACTCGTTAGCAGTCGTTGGACACTCTAATTTTTCCAGCGTATTTTTTATTTTTTTCCATTTCCCAGAATCACCAGAGTGGAGATATTCAGTTAATATGGTTCCCACTCCAACCTGATGCCCATGAAGCCTTTCTCCTGGCTCTACCCTATCCAATTGGTGACTAAATAAATGCTCCCCTCCACTTGCCGGATGAGAACTACCTGCAATACTCATCGCAACTCCCGATGAAACAAGTGCTTTTACCACCATGAAAACTGATTTTTCCGATTTCTTTAAAACCAAATCTACATTCTGAATAAGCATCTCCGCGGTCATCTCTGATAAAGCAGCTGCATATTCTGAATATTCCGCCTTTCCTTGGAGTTTCGCCAACTTCCAATCCTTCACTGCAGTGAAATTGGATATTATATCTGCACACCCTGCACTAGTCAATTTCCAGGGAGAGCTTGCTATAATTTTTGTATCTGCTATAATTGCAATCGGAGGTTTTGCAGTAACACTGTGTTGAATTTCACCATCTGGTATTGACGCCCTACTACTTGCAATCCCATCATGACTAGCCGCTGTCGGAACTGAAATAAATTCTTTGTGAAGCTCTACACTAGCTATTTTTGCAATATCTATCGGTTTTCCTCCCCCTACTCCTATCACAAAACCAAAATCATCTTTCTTTAATTCTCGGATAACCCTCTCAACTTCTTCCCTCCCTTCTGACTTTATCACAATCATCTTAGGACTGTGTCCACTTTCTTCAAAATTTCTCAAAATCTCTAAACCCGCAACCATTTTTGGTGTTTTAGTAGTAATCACCAAAGGATCTCCCGGCAAACGAAGTTCCTCTACTATGGGGGTTATTTCTGATACCGCCCCCTCTCCTAACGAGACTATTCGAGGAAGTTGTTTCCAGGTAGATTTATGTGCCATATCGAGACTCTATATTAACTCTACTTGTATCACTCAGCTATTTACGTTTGAGTATTTTTATTATGCCACGTCTGCCACAGCCACCGGGAGCATTTTCCTGACGTCTGCATCTGGCCATTTCCCAATGGCCTCCAAATAAGCTTCGGGCATGACTTTAACAAATGATCTACTACTATCTTCCCAATTTTCTAGTATACCTTTTGCCAATCTAGATCCTGTATATGTTACATGATTCTGCAACAGACGTTTTATCATTTTTTCATCCGATTCTTCTAATACTACTGCGATATCACATATCTCAGAATTACAGTGCTTATCCAATTGTGCCTCTGGATCATACACATACGCAATCCCTCCTGACATTCCTGCAGCAAAATTCTTTCCAGTCTTTCCTAGTACTACCACCACTCCTCCTGTCATATACTCGCACCCGTGATCTCCAACTCCTTCAACCACTGCCTTTGCTCCCGAATTTCTCACCGCAAACCTTTCCCCCGCAAGACCATTCACATACAGTTCCCCTTCTGTTGCTCCATATAACGCAACATTTCCTATCATCACATTTTCCTCCGCAATGAACCCAGCATTTTTGGGAACCTTAATTGCAATTTTTCCTCCTGATAATCCTTTACCAACGTAATCATTTCCCACCCCCTCCATCAAAATCGTTACACCCCGTGCCAGAAATGCACCAAAACTCTGACCTGCTGTTCCTTTTGCTTTAAGGACTATAGTGTCATCTGGAAGGCCTTCTTCACCGTACATTTTTGAGATTCTATTCGACAGAATAGTTCCAAAAGCCCGATTCGAATTTTGCAAACTCAAATCAACTATCTCTACTGGTTCTTTTTCAGATATCGCTTTCTCGCTTTTATCTATGATTTCCCAGTCAATTGAATTTTCTACCAAATGAACCTGCTGACGGGTCTTATATCTATCAGTCCCAGCCACTCTAGCTATTAAAGGTGACAAATCAAGAGTCTCTGCTTTGAAACCTGCCTCTATCTTTCGTTGATGTAGTATGTTCGCCCTTCCTATCATCTCCTCCATTTTTCTAAATCCAAGGGCTGCCATAATTTCCCGTAAATCCTGTGCAATAAATTTCATATAGTTCATTACATGTTCTGGTTTTCCATTAAAACGCTCACGAAGTTTTGGATCTTGAGTCGCAATACCGACCGGACAAGTATTGTTGTGACATTGACGCGCCATTACACATCCACCTGCTACAAGACTACCTGTGCCAAATACATACTCTTCCGCACCTAGCATGGCTGCTATGGCGACATCTCTACCTGTTTTTAGCCCCCCATCTACTGAAAGTTTTACTCTAGATCTCAACCCTGTAACACAGAGCATTTGATTGGCTTCAGACAATCCCAGTTCCCACGGGGCTCCCGCGTGTTTTATTGATGTTTTAGGACTTGCACCCGTGCCCCCCGAATGACCTGAAATATGTATTACGTCCGCATCCGCTTTTGCCACTCCCGCAGCTATTGGGCCCACTCCCGCTTCTGCAACCAATTTGACATTTATATCTGCTTTTGGATTTGAACATTTTAGATCATATATGA
This sequence comes from Candidatus Hikarchaeia archaeon HikBin4, assembly GCA_009889685.1. GTDB lineage: Archaea > Halobacteriota > Halobacteria > Halobacteriales > Hikarchaeaceae > Hikarchaeum. The sequence continues at coordinate 507 of WTZT01000016.1, read as the reverse complement.
GTTGTTTCAAATCTTCAATCGAGTATATGTCATGTTGAGGGGGCGGAGATATCAGTCCAACTCCTGGAACCGACCGACGAACTCTAGCAATCATTTCATTCACTTTATGCCCTGGCAATTGACCACCCTCCCCTGGCTTTGAACCTTGGGCCATCTTAATTTGCAATTCATCTGCGGAAGCTAAATAGTACGAAGTCACACCAAATCTCCCCGAAGCAACTTGTTTCACCGAACATCCTCTCTCTGTACCAAAACGTTCTGGGGGTTCTCCCCCCTCTCCTGTATTTGATTTTCCCCCTATGCGATTCATCCCAATTGCCGTGTTTTCATGTGCTTCTTGGGATAGGCTACCAAGTGACATAGCAGCAGACGAAAATCTTTGTACAATGGTTTCTACAGGCTCAACTTCTTCAATTAGAACTGGTTCTCTATTTGATTTAAATTCAAGAAGTCCTCTTAATGTTTGAAAATTCCCGTTCTGCTTATTAATAAGTTCTGCAAATTCTT
>WTZT01000159.1 GCA_009889685.1 Candidatus Hikarchaeia archaeon HikBin4 | reverse complement strand
CAATGTGATTGAAATTGATACACCTGAAGGGACCCTAATACCCGGTCAAGCGTTCGGAAGAGAAATGAGCAGAACAATAGAAATATCCAAGGAACCCATGTATTTGAGCCCCCCATCAGTTGCAGCGGGAAAAGATACAATATATGCTTTGGTGGGTGGAGTGATAACGGCAATTAGATGAAAAATAAATGAGAGAGGCTCAAAGGCAAACTTGTTTAATGTCAGAAGAACTTGCTCTCCTAACTATAGAGCTAATTATATCTGAAGATCCTGAAAGATTATTAGAATCCCCATCTAGTACCAAAAGCTTGGCTTCTCGGTTGGGCTCTATGACACCATAATTAAGATCAAAAATTGTTGCCCCAGAAAAAGTGGCCATTCGCAAAACTTCGCGTGGATCGATATCAAAGAGTTTTGAAATGAATGCCATTTCGCGGAAAAGTGAAGGACTATTCATCATCACATTGTCAGTTCCAAGTGCAACGGTAGTGTGGGTTAGTAGATCGTCTATAGGAGGGAGTCCAACACCAGTGACAAGATTTGATCGGGGACAAATCACAACTGGAATACTATTGTTTTGAAGATGATCAAGATGTTCAGAGGTTGGGTGCACCATATGAACCACGAAGTCTGGTTCTAAAGCTAGAGCAGTTTCTATATCAGTCTTATCACGCTCACCCGCATGGATTCCAAACAATTTATTTGCGGCTTTTGTTGAACTCCGCTCATGGGTAAAATCCGAATCTCTAGATCCACTTGCTCCGAATCCATCTGCGATATCCAAGACATCAATGGTTTCTCGACCTAAAATGATTGCGTCTACGTTAGAATTGGAGTGAGCTTTGTGTAACATGTTGACTCCGGCGATGCCGCCTTCCCGGAAATCTGCGAAGGCGGCTACTCCAGTGTCTCCCATTAGAGTAATAGATTTCCTCATCTGAGAAATTAGATCATCAGGAGTTGCTGCAGCCAATAGACGGTGTTTAAGTCCATCAGGAGGTGCTACTAATTCATCTAGAGATAGTCCAGATCCGGCATCTTTTGCTATGGAATCGCCAATATGAGTATGGGAATTTATGAAAGCGGGAAGAATTATATCAGTACTAGAAGTAGCTTCTTCTTCTATATTTGAAATGTGACCATTCTCGATGGTAATTGTACCTTCTATTAAATTAAACTCATGGCCAAAAAGAATTGTACCCTGAAGCTGCATAGTCACACTTTGATAGGTAGAGACTTGAATGAGTCGCATGAAATGCTGTTAATTAATAAAGTTATCAAGACTAAAATTTTTCTTTGATCGCATGGAAATGAGGTGCCCATTTGTTTCGAGGTTTAGCTCGCGTTCTGCGGCACTGCCAACTTGTTCCACTATATTTTTTGGGGCGTATACACCAAGACGCCATTGTTCTTTTTGAGCATCTTGCAATGCGCCAACAAGCGGGGAATGGTCATGGAGCATGCTAATTTCATCTCCAACTTTAATTTTTATTTCGTTCCCAATTGTAGAGGGTAAAGAAGGTATGTCGATTATTACAGATTTAGAATCTACACCGATTTTAGAAGCTATGTTTTCTTCAAATGCATGAATAGAGTCATAATCTGCGTTGATGACATCGTCTGGAACATCTTTCATTTCCACCCAGATTGCTCGTTTGTAGAGATTTCGGTTAGAAATTCTCTTCTCGAGGGGAGAGGTTGTTGCGTTTGATCGGAGTGCCACATGCAAATCGTGGTCATCCATGTTTCGAAGATCATTTTCTTTTATGATTTTAGAATCAAGAAGGAATTCAGTTGCTCGTCGTAAGATTGATTTTGAGATTCGTGCTACGTGATGATTGTATACGGTGGGACCCATGAGAGTTCTAGCAAGAAGGAGACTTTCAGCGGCTTGAACATTTCCACCAGAGACTGATAAAACCAGTTCATCTTCGGCGAAAGTTAGCTCGCGGACTAGCCTTCCGTGGTCAATGGCACCATAAGGAACTCCAGTGTGATGGGCATCTCGAACTAGATAGTCCATTCGATCTACATCGATCGAACTTGAGATTATCTGACCATATTGCCCTTTTCCAATAATTAGGTTTGCTATCAAATTGGCATCTAAATTATGATTTTCAAGAACGGTGCAAAGAGGAGGAGAAGTGAGCAGATCTTCTATATCTTCATGGGCAAAGCCAATTCTATGGTTAAGCAAAGGTTCAATGTTATGACTATAAGGTGAATGACCAATATCATGGAGCAGTGCTGCGGCCCGTATATGATTAGTCACTTCAAGGGGAGTTCCAAGGTGTTTGGTGACCTCGCATGCTAAATGGTAAACTCCGATACTATGCTCGAATCGAGTATGATTTGCAGAAGGATAGACGAGAGAAACGGTACCCAGCTGTTTTATGTGTCGTAA
>WTZT01000158.1 GCA_009889685.1 Candidatus Hikarchaeia archaeon HikBin4 | reverse complement strand
GCATGACATTAACGATCGAATCTCCCACGTGAACGTGGGATTTCTCAAACGGATTGTATGATAAAGGACAAGACTTGTTCATGACTTTTCCCGCATCTCCCACTGTAAACAATGCCCCAACCGGTTCTCCATTCTGTCCCTTTCTTCCCAGCTCGATCACTAATTCCAACACATCTCTGATAACTCCTGCACCAGATTTAGAACTCAAGAAGAAGGCATATATTCCAGAATTCAACTGAGATTCTTCCACCCGAATTCTCATAAACGAATCCAATTCATTAGAAAATAACTTAGAAATGCAAACTACCTCGTCCCCATCAGAAATCATTCCATTCCTAATCGCTCCTTCTAGACCAAAACGAATTTTTTCTTTAACATCTTCGAATTCCAATGGAAGTTCGACAAACGCCTCCGCGCCCCACACATTCTCTCTCCCAACTACCACCACTCTCCCATCTATGTTTTCCACATATTTTTCATATTCTGCAACAGATGGATAGAACAGGACTCGTACCTGATCCTTCGAAATAAAGCTCTCCACCATCTCAAGAATTCCTCCCATGATCTATAACACTCCACGATGATCAAAAAGCTTTATGAAAACACCATCTGCCCGAAAAACTAGTTTAGACAAGAATATGTCTACTGAACTCAAACAAATAACCACTACTATGTCTACCGAAGCAGATACCTCTGATATACGAAGTAAGATTTCTCTATTTCTCAACCGAAACTTTCCTCAAATCGCAATGCATGGTGGGGATGCAGCGATCGAGGACATAAACGAGGAAACCGGCGAAGTTTGGATTAGACTTGGAGGATCCTGCAGTGGTTGTGGTATTTCTCCCATGACCATTCAAGCCATTCGTCACAGAATGGTAATGGAAATACCCGAAATCACTGAAGTTTACACAACCGCGGGGGGCGGAATTGAATTCGACCCATTTGGACCCCAAGGGGGCGATGAAGATTACCCCGAAGTTCCATTCTAATTAGTCACTTTCAAGTTACTAATATTTCTGATAGTTTTTCAATTGGATGGGCAGGTTCGTTCAAAAAATGACTTGCCAACTGTGCCCTGCACGAAGCACCACATGTAACTAATGTCCCCCCCGATTTCGAATTTATTTGATCGAATAAAATCTGACCGATAGATTTGCTCATAGAAATGTGCTCTGCTTCATATCCAAATGATCCTGCCATCCCACAACAACCAGAATTAATGTCATCAACCGTGTATCCTACCTTTCTAAGTATATTCACCGCATGTTTTGATTTGTCAGATGCCTTCTGATGGCAGTGACCATGGTATATCAAATGCTCTTTTGGTTCTTTATATTGCTCTATACTTCCAAAACGGTCTACATATTCGCAAATATCATATGTATTCTTTGAAACTTTTAGAACATCTTCTCCTCTAAGCAAGTCTAGATAATCCGCTGAAACCATCTCTGCTTCTGACGGTTCTATTATAACTATGTCCCATCCCTCTTCCACAAATGGTGCTAATATTTCCACATTTTTCTTAGCTATCTTTCTAGCGTTCTCTATGAACCCCTTTGAATATGAAGCCCTTCCAGTATCTGTAACTCCTCTTGCTATCTGGATGGAAAATCCCGCAGCTTCCAAAACTCTGGTGGCAGCCACACCTGCTTCAGGGCGAGTATAGTTTGTGAATATGTCTGGAATCAATAACACTCTGCGAAGATTTTCCCCCGAAGTTTTTGACTCTCTTCTGTTAAACCATTTCACAAATGTCTCACGATGAAAAACGGGAAAATCACGTTCGCGTCCAATGCCTATTCCCCTTTCCAATATTATCTTCATTATTTCACTTTTCAAAACCCAATTTGACAGTGGAGCAAGTGCACTTCCCACTATCATCAACATTTCTATATTTGAAAATATTCTATCCCTATTTTTTGTCCCATGACGATTACGGTATTCATTTGTAATCTCAATCTTCAGCTTTGCCATATCCACGCCACTAGGGCAATCTTTTTTACACCCTTTGCATCCAATACATAGATCCATCACTTCGTGCATAAATTCTGGATCAAATGCACCTCCCTCCAATCTACCACTCATGGCAAGGCGTAGTAGATTTGCCCTCCCTCTAGTCGTAGTGCTCTCTTCTCCAGACGCCCTGTAAGTGGGACACATAACCCCTCCTGTTTCAACTTGTCCCCCTCTACAACCTCCACATCCATGGCATAAATCTACCATCCCTTGAAACCCATTTATCCCCGGCCAATTCAATTTTGGGTCAAAACCAGTCATTGGTGTGTATTCTGGAGAAAATCTAAGGTTTTCTGTTAATTTTACATCTCCGCAAACCTGACCTGGGTTTAATATCCATTCTGGATCAAATGCAGTTTTTAACTCTCGAAACATCCTCCAAATCC
>WTZT01000157.1 GCA_009889685.1 Candidatus Hikarchaeia archaeon HikBin4 | reverse complement strand
AGTTTTTCTTTTTCGAATTTTGCTTGTAAGATACCACTCCTATCCCGCAGTAATAAGAATGTAAGTCCTCCTAGATCGCGCACCTCATGGACCCACCCTATTACGGTTACTGTATCCCCGGGAGTGGATGCATTAATTAAAGTTCGGTCGTACATATAGAAAATAACTAGTTTGTGGGGTTTAAAATACTATGTTTATAATCGGAGTTATGCGGCATCTTTTGCCCCAAGTACAGTTTCTGTTACCGCATTGAGCCCTTCATTGTAAAGTACATTGCCAACGACGATGGTATCAGAACAACTTCGCATCTCATATGCAGAATCATAATTAGATACACCTCCTCCATAAAATAGAGAAGATTCTGTCAGAATATCGTGGGCAGCTTTTACAGTTTTTGGGTCGCCTAACATTCCGGAGTACTCAATATACACTATAGGTTGTCCAAGGAATTTCTCGGCTACTTTGGCATATGCTGCAACGTCGTCAGGGGTTTGGTCACAATCTGCATTTGTGTATCGTGCGACTGCGGAATCGGGGTTTAAAACTATATATGCCTCAGTCCAAGTCAAGTCCCAGACTATATTTTGGTCTATTTTAGCCCACTCTTTGTGTGCTCCAATAATCCATGCAGAACTATCTGCATTTAGAACGAGAGGCACAAGATATCCATCCAATCCTTCATGGTGAACAACAGCACCGACATTAGAAGGCTCTTGATAGAGTGGGACGTTAAAATCACTGCAAGCTTGTATTACTTCCTCCATTTTCGAACTAGTAATTCCAGTAGTCCCTCCTATTTCGATTGCGTCAGTCCCTGTTGAGCATACATCTTCATAGGAGATTCCAGGGGGCAAATCTTTGTCAGGATCTATCTTGAGTATATGGTCCCAATTTTTCCAAGGAAAGTTCACTATAAACTACTTGAAGTAGAAAGGGACAAAAATTCTTCGAAAACATAATTTGAAAAAATTCATTCTAAAATGGTAGTGCACCAGGGACAAAATGATAGATCAGGGTCTAGTTTTTGGCCACAATTAGGACATACTAGAAAATTTTCACCAGATGGCTGTTGTGCATTTGCAAGTAGATAGACATCCACTACATTGAAAAAATTAACAGCTGCGAGGGCTAGGTATGCTTCAAATGGTAATTGGGCGGTCTCTGTAAAAATAACAGAAATTCCCCCAGATTCAATTGCGTCTATGATAGGGGTGGGTACAACTAAAAAAGTGGTTGCGGTTGCAAGGAGAAACCAAGCTATTGCCCGTATCCAAGATTTAAGATACAAGTGGCCCAAACCAGGGTAGATTAGAGCAAATATGATGGCAATTATGAGATGCCTAGTTCGGGCTAACACAGAAGTTTGATGCGGTTCAGTTGAATTTAATGTTTCGATAATTAGAGAGGACGGATATAAGGTCAGTATAAAGATGTCATTAGAGTTCGAAGAACTTCTAGAGTGTATTGCCCGGGTGCAGTTAGATTGTTTGAATCAAGAGGGGCATAGCCAATTTTAGAACCGTAAAATGGCGCGATCACGCGAGAATGGCTTCCGAGATTGCCCATAGACATCGTTGCTACAATATCTCCAGATTGAGTTTGGTTCCAAGTGGCGACCATCAGATTGAGTATATCAGAGGGAGTTTCTGCTGTAACCGATAATTTTCCAACATCACCTATTTTGGTTGATTCTATCAAAATAGATTCTAATTTCGAGAGGGGAGGGGTAGAAGTAAAATCATGCGTTGAAACGATGAGAGAAATGCCATGTTCTCGTGCGGAATCGAGGGTATGCTGCCCATATCCAGAAACAATGGAAGAAAATTCAATATCAATGGCTTTGACCGAAGAATTTTCCATAGCATCGCAAAATAAGTCCATGCGAGATTCGTTTTCGGGGGCGCGTCCGCCTTCATGTACGACTCTGTTTGTAGCAATAATAGGAAGTTCGTGAGAATAGTTAGATAATTCCGTCAGGGGGTCGGGGGATAAATCCATTCTAAATTCGATGGCATCTGCTTGGTTAATAGATGGAGGTAGGTCTACCAAACTAGTCACACTAGCAGCAAGTACGAAGGTACTAAAGTCCATATGAAGATCCCGCGCGCATAGTATTTAGCTTATCCGGGGAGTGCACAAATAGAGATGTGTTAAAAACTGTAAATAAATTTTAGGGGGCAATTATTCTATTTATTTTGTAAAGTGTTTTTTAGGGATAAATTCAGATCTATTGAAGAGAATAATCCTCCTAAAATTGTGACGATATTTTTGATAGCATGATCAAGAATAGCAACGCCTAGTGCTAGGGAAGGAGAAATACCTGTTAAACTCACAACTAAAAGGGTAAAAGCTCCTTCATAGAGACCAATTCCCCCAGGAGATAGGGGGAGAACTTTGGCCAGGTTACCGATACT
>WTZT01000156.1 GCA_009889685.1 Candidatus Hikarchaeia archaeon HikBin4 | reverse complement strand
TCTTTGTATCTCTCTTGAGATCCAGCAACCCATCCTAATCGCCACCCGGTCATGGAGTAAGATTTGGAGCACGTATTGACTATAAGAACATTATCGGACTTTGAAAATTCCATGGGAGACCTATGCACCCCTTCAAACACGAAATGCTCATAGACCTCATCAGAGATACAAAGAATATCATAATCATCTGCAATTCTAGCAAATTCCTTCATATCAGATTTTGATTGGACACCACCAGTTGGGTTTCCAGGAGAGTTAATGATGAACGCAACTACATCTTCAGAGATAGCATTCTCGATGGAAGATGGATCCATAGTCAAATCCTCACGCAAACCGATAGGAACTGGAACCCCACCAGATATATGAGTAAGTGCACGGTAGGAAACAAATCCAGGATCTGGTATCAAGATTTTATCACCAGGATTCACGTGAGCTTCGATTGCTATGTGTAGTGCTTCACTCCCCCCCGCGGTGGCAATGATATTCTCAGGTGGTATATTAAGAGAATTATCACGAGAATGTTTATGTGAAATTGCACGACGTAACTCTAAAATCCCATTGTTTGGCGTATAATTATCAGAATCGCCATTATTTATTGATCGGATTGCAGCATCCTTAATATAAGAAGGCGTTGGGAAATCGGGTTGCCCTAGACCCAAATTTATTGCATTTGGACCTGCGGAGTCGAACACTTTTCTGATTTCACTAATAGAAATTGAGTCTATACGGGTGGCGAAAATTGCCATATGGTAAAACATCCGGTCGACGTGAATAAACTTTGAGGTCGAAGGACATCAAGTGAAAATTATATATATAGCAACATGAAGTACATAAAAATAAAAGAAAATATGGAAAAATACGAAGAGGCAATCGCGTCGGACTAGCTTATATCTAAAAATACCAAACGGTAAGAGCAGACAGAACAAGCCCACTTTGTTTTTAGGCCTGATTCGAGTAAAGTTCGTGCAACTCTATGAAATGATTGAGCACATCCACAGTTATCACAATGAAATTCACAGGCATAAGTCATTACATAGACAATAAATCAGGAAATGAATTCAAGTTTATGATAAGGTCCTAATAATAAATTCAATGGGGATTTTAAGTCATTTGTGGGGAAAACTTCAAAATATTCATCAAAAGGGCATAGGGAACATCGCAGGATTTGCGAGTATAGTTGCAGGTTTATTACTTATAATAGAATATATCTAAATAAAATATCGCAATGGGAAACCCCATTGGTAGAAGGGGGGCCAATATTATAATAGACGCATGCGAAAGGCCAAAAAGTTAAAAATCGGTTGATAAACTGCCCATAAAATAAAAAGAAATGCGAGTACTGTTTGGAGATTGGTTGGCTCATATAGGAATATCAAAACGAGAGCTATAAAAATTTTAAAAAATACTGCATATAAGACCCCACACATATACAATTGTTTTTTTGGCCATTTTTTCCAGCCTTTAAAAGAGTAGCAATCCTGGAAGTGTCCCATATCAAATCGGAGACTTGGGACGAGATATAAGTTTTGGACATGAGATTTAAAAGTTTTATGCAGTCTAAGTCTATCGATTTTAGTAAATATATAAACTGTATGATGAGATATATAAACGATAAATAAAAATCAAACTTAGAAAACGCATATGTTGGTAGAAGATAGAATAGTTAAAACGACACCCCCTCACGCAGAAGGAGTTGTAAAAATCATATGAAAATATATACAAAACGTGGAGATTCAGGAAAAACTGATTTGGCAAATGGGGAACGGGTAGACAAAAATGATGTCAGAGTAGAATCGTATGGCACTATCGATGAGTTGAATTCGGCCATAGGTATGGTTTCTATGAGAAAATATGAGGATGTAGAATCATATCTTAATGAAGTTCAGAACCACCTGCACATAATTCAAGCACAGCTTGCATGTGTAGAAGAAGGGAGAGTAGAGATAACATCTGAACATATTCGGTTGGTTGAGAATTGGATTGATGATTGTGAGAGAGAGTTGGAACCACTCCACTCATTTATACTTCCAGGAGGGAGTGAAGACGGGGCAAAATTGCACAATGCGAGGGCAGTATGTAGAAGAGCGGAGAGGAGAGTGGTTGCGCTTGTAAAAGAAGGAAACGAGGTAGGATTATGTTTAAAATATTTGAATAGACTATCAGATGCTATGTTTGTATTTGCACGATTGATTAATCAACGTGAGGGTGTTGAAGAGAGAAATCCAGGTTACTGACAAAGATTTTTTTAGGAATACCCAACAATGCTTAAGGGAGGTGAAAAAGTAATAGATTCATACGGGGGTCGGTGGTCTAGTTGGTTATGACATCGCATTCACATTGCGGGGATCGCCAGTTCGAATCTGGCCCGACCCATTTAATAGAAAAACTGAGGAGAGTAAAAGAAAAATTTACTCTTGGTATTCTG
>WTZT01000155.1 GCA_009889685.1 Candidatus Hikarchaeia archaeon HikBin4 | reverse complement strand
CTTCTAATTGACATTTTTAGTAATATTAAACCCTTACATTTAAATTCTTCTGGCCAGAATAGTCTTTTGTGCTAAAAGATTCCTTTGGAAGGGAAGTTAGTAGCGTCCGTATATCTCTAACTGACAGATGCAATTTCGACTGTATATATTGTCACAATGAAGGTCTGGGTGACACTAGAGGTCCACTAGATCCTCAAACCGATGAAATTTCCACAGAAGATGTTATTAGATTTCTTGAAGTTTGCGAGGAGTTTGGAATAAACTCCGTTAAATTCACAGGAGGGGAGCCCATGTTGCGTCAAGATCTAGAAGAAATCATTCGTCGAACGCCCCAATCTTTTGAGATTTCGCTTACGACTAATGGGACTTTTTTACCTGAGCGTGCTCAAGCATTGGCCGATGCCGGACTCGACCGTGTAAACATCTCTTTAGATGCACTTGATAGAGATTCATTTGCCAAACTAACAAAAAGTGGGGCATTTGACAAAGTGCTATCCGGAATTGATTCTGCCCTCGAAGCTGGTCTTACTCCTGTAAAACTTAACATGGTTATATTTCGACAAACAGCAGGGTTCATCCCCTCTATGGTCGATTTCATTTCTCAAAGGGACGGGCTCCATCTACAACTCATTGAATATATGCCGGAGTTAACTGGCAACTCCGATTGGGCCATCAAAATATCTGATGTTCACGACTACTTTAGATCTCGGGCCGATAGAGTAGAACAACGCTATATGCACTCTAGAAAACGGTATTGGTTTGGTAAAGGAATGGTTGAAATAGTCGACCCAGTTGGAAATTCAGATTTCTGTTCCAACTGCCACCGTGTACGTGTCACACATGACGGATATCTGAAAGGGTGTTTAAATCGAAATGACGATCTAAAATCAATGGGGGAAATGACAAAACAAGAAATCAGGGATGCCTTATTGGCCACCGTATCCGAAAGAGTACCCTTCTATGGTGCCTATTTAATTAAGAATGAAGATGGACATTGGATTTTCAACGAAAAATACCAAAATTCCACTGGTGACCGAAAGCCCTACTTGTATAGTTAAATTGTAAGATTTATCGCGAAAAAACTTACCAACCCTACTGCCACCATTGTAACTAGTCCAATTAAGAATGATTGGGGGCCCAGATCTCTAATTTTTTCAAGTTTTGTGCTTAAACCTACTCCCGCCAGGGCTACTATAAACAACCCATTGGATACATTTTCAATTGAACTTATCATTTGAACCCATCCTATCTGATCTATTACCCAGTACGCATTCGCCCCCCTTTCAAGTTCCCAATCCCCTATCGTCCGAATTATTGAAAGAATTAAAAACCCTACGATAAATTTTGGAAAGTATTGGAAATAATCTTGTCCAATCCGACCTATACTAAATTGATCTTTAAAACTAATTTCACTACCTTTTCTTAGACCTCTCGAATATGCAATCGCAATCAGGGGAATTACTATGACCATGAATACATTTCGTATTACTTTTGTTAGACTTGCAATGTCTAGAGCAATCGGGGAGTCCCACACTTGGGAATATATTAATGCTGCCCCTATCACTTGTGATGTATCTTGGATGGAGGTGCCCATCCATAGCCCTGCCTTTGTTGGGTCTCCATTAAACAGAATATAGCCCAAAATTGGGTATGTAAGAACTGCAATCAGCCCAAAAAATGTAATCATTGCTATTGCATAAGCCGTTTCTTCTTCTGTGGCTTCAATAGCCGTGCTTGTTGCCAAAATAGCAGAAATACCGCATATTGAAGTTCCAACTGCTATTAATGAGCCTAAACGCCTTGGCTGATTCAATTTATTACTTAAAAAATATGTAACTAGTAGTGCAGTTCCTATACAACCAATAATTATCGGCAACCCCATTAAACCCAGTTTAAATACGTCCCCCATTGCAAGCCTAATCCCGATCAAAACAATCCCCACTCGTAACAATATACCCCTACTAAATTTAATCCCAGGGCGGGCAGAATTTGGGACCGTGAGTACATTTCCAAGGACGATACCAAGTAATAAAGCTAGAATTACTGCAGGAATATGGATCTCAATGTTCCCTGCCACTTTGAATTTCAATACATCTCCTAGAAATACCGAGATACCTAACAAAATCGTAGTTAGAATTAATCCAGGGACTAATGTATTTATTTCCGAAGTAGGGATGCCTAGCAACTCTTGTCCCCATTTTCTAAATTTTTCTCTAAAAAATTCAATCACTACTGCTTTGATCCATTCCCTTCTCGTTTAGGTATTTCTGTCCGACATTGTATAATTTTATTCCGTTGTCCTTAAATAGCGCACACGAATACGATATTCCACGTAATAGATGTAGGGGTCCTTCCCCGAGTCCACAGTGGGCGACGAGAACCAACATGTCGTGGTAGCCAAGTCTGGTCCAAGGCGCAGGGTTGCTAACCCTGTGGCGATTTCCGCCTCCGGGGTT
>WTZT01000154.1 GCA_009889685.1 Candidatus Hikarchaeia archaeon HikBin4 | reverse complement strand
CTGATTTGCTATATTGTCCTCACGAAAACCTGGAGATTCTCCATGACCACATTGATCACCCGGACTGTAGCAAGAATCGTCGCGCCTCTAATTTTTGTTACCGCCGCTGTACTCTTCATTCAAGGACATAATTCAATCGGAGGGGGATTCATATCTGCTGTTCTAATAGTATCTGCCATAGCTTTACTTTATATCGCGTATGGAGCTTCTGATCTCACTCGATTATTGAATATTTCTCCATCCAACTTCAACAGAAAACTACTTGTATCCGGTTTGTTACTGATCCTTTTCACTGGTACTGTCCCCATCTTGTTTAACATGCCTTTCTTAACACAGGCATTTTTGATTCTCCCACATCTTCCATTTCTAGGAGAACTAAAAATTTCAGGGACTATATTCTTCGACTTAGGTGTTCTTTTCACAGTTACTGGGTCTCTGCTTTCTATATTATCGGGGGTAAGTCGCTAAAATGACTCAATTAATTTTGGCATTAATACTTGGTTCTATCTTCTCATTTGGAACTTTTCTACTTTTGAGAAGAGACCTTATCAAAGTGATTTTGGGTGTTATCATCCTCGGCCAAGCAGCAAATATTTATTTGATTACTATGGGGGGATTTTCTGGCACTGTCCCAGTTTTATCTAATAGTGACTCTTTAGTTTCTATAACTAATCCTCTCGTTCAAGCACTAGTCTTAACTGCAATAGTTATCAGTCTGGGGACTACGGCGTTTGTACTTGTACTTTTACTTCGGGTTCATGATGAACATGGGACATTAGACATAGATAGAATATGGGGGCAACTATGACTGCATCTTTATCTTTGATTAATCATGCACCCGTGGTGCCTCTTTTAATCGCGTTGTTAACCGCATCTGTAACTCTATTGTCAAGACGCTCGATTAAATTGACAATTTCATTGAGCTTGCTTGGCATGTTTGCTTATGTTGTATCTCTTCTATATCTCCTACGTTCTGTTCAACACGGACCTCTTGTATATCAATTTTCCGCGTGGCCCGCTCCTTATGGGATTTCATTTGTCGCAGATTCTTTCGCATCTCTTTTACTATGCATATCTGCTATAATCACTGCAGGAGTCTTACTTTACTCAATCACCACTATAGACGAATCAAAACAAAAATTTTCTTACCATTCCATTTTACATTTCATGCTTTTCGGTGTTACCGGTGCACTCCTAACAGGAGATTTATTCAACCTATTTGTTTGGTTTGAAGTAACTCTCATGACTAGCTATGTTCTCGTAGTCTTCCATTCAAATCCCAAACAAACTAAGGCAGGAATGACATATGTAATTCTCAATCTTATTGGCAGTGCATTCATGCTAGTTTCTATTGGTGGGATCTATGCAACTACCGGGACTCTTAATTTAGCAGATCTATCTCATAGATTATCACAGCCAGATCTATACAATATCTCTGTCCCTTCTGTTATCCTATTTTCCATGATTCTTTTTACTGTTTTTGCTCTTAAATCTGGTCTGGTACCTCTTCATTTTTGGGTCCCTCTAGTCTATCAAGCAGCACCATCTCCTGTATCCGCTCTTCTCTCTGGGGTGGTGAAAAAAGTAGGTCTTTATGCCATGATCCGGATATTTTTCACAGTATTTATCTCAAATGAATCTACACTCGTTGGGGAATTTTCAATTCTAACAATTTTTGGAATATCTCTCCTATTACTATCTTCTGCCAGTATGATCTTTGGTGGGATCTCTGCACTCAGTCAAGATAATATAGATAATCTACTGGCTTATTCTAGTATAAGTCAAATGGGTTTCATAATGCTGCCACTTTCTCTCGCAGCTCTATTTCCATCTATGAGACAAATGGCCCTAATGGCAACTATTATTCTTACTTTGAATCATTCTCTTGCCAAAGCCTCACTTTTCCTCGTTAGCGGTTGTATAAAAAATGCTATCGGATCTGCAAACCTTTCCGATTTGGGTGGCCTCTCCCGCCATTCTCCCATTCTTTCCTTTTCTGTATTTATTTCTATATTTTCTTTAGTAGGATTTCCACCCCTATTTGGGTTTTTCGGAAAATTACATCTTCTAATTCTGCCTCTAAACACAGAATCTGTTCCGACAACATATTCCATCCTCTTAGTTTTAATCATTTTGGTGGGGACGATTCTCTCCCTTTTGTATTCAGTTCGCTTGTGGAATCTTGGGTTCTGGGGGGAAATTTCTCCAAAAGTATCTGCTTCAACTTTCCCCCGTTCAAACCAGTATGTCATCTTACTCTTTTCCATCATGCTGATCTCATTTGGAATCGGTTTTGAGTTCATTTCCCCACTAATTGAATCAGCTTCCATTTCCGCGATAGATAGTTCTGGCTATATAGAGGCCGTTCTGTATCACAAGTAGACTTTCGCCATGTTCACCTTAGAAAAAACCAAAACTTGGATTCCTTTGGGAATTTTCCTAGCCTTAACTTGGATTTTTGTCCGTGGTGCCCA
>WTZT01000153.1 GCA_009889685.1 Candidatus Hikarchaeia archaeon HikBin4 | reverse complement strand
CCTGTAGGAACTTTTATTTCCATAGTGACATCATATATAGTTTCAATTCTTCCCTCCTTTAGATATACAACCGTATCTGTCACTTGTGGAATTAACCCCAATTCCAATCTCCCAACCAACCGCTGCAATGCATCAACAGCCCTCGTAGCATGCACGACCCCTATCATTCCGACCCCCGAAAGCCTCAGATCTCCAAATACTACAAAATCCTCCGTTTTTCTAATTTCATCATAAATAACATAATCTGGCCTGACTAATAACAATGCATCGGCAGTTTTCGCCATGTCTCCTGACAAAGCCGTATATTGTGTAATCTGCGGTCCAACTTGCAAATCCCGTGGACGTTCCATGGTTTTAACACAAAAACCATTATCTGAAAGAAACTCTGCCACAGCTTGGGCAAAAGTCGTTTTTCCCATTCCAGGTGCGCCTGCTATGAGTATACCTCGCTGTCGAGTCAATAATCGTTCTATCAGCCCTTCTATTCCCTCATAATCTCCTATCTCTGTTTTAACTGTTGGTCTTATTGCAGTTATCTCCCACCCATCCGAAAAAGGCGGCTGTGCAATTGTTATCCTATAATTCCTTAGCTGGATGATTTTCATATCCCTTTCATCAAATTCAAAAAATCCCCTATCCGATCTTCTCCCCTTTTCTTCTATTGCTCTAGCCCATTCCTTCACTTGACGCTCTGTCAAATTTTCCTCCTCCACTTGTTCGAATTTCAATTCTGTTATATGTCCTCGTTTTGCCATTGGTGGGGCACCTGCTTTTAAATGAACACTTAGTGTATCTTCTGTAAAAAATTTCTCTATCGGTAATGCCTCTTCATCGACCCTTGGAGATCTATATTGCACTTCAATTTTTTTTGCCCTAGCAACACTCGCTTGAACATGATCGCAGGTAACTAAAATTGCATTCAAATCTTCAGCACAATCTCGAATTATCCCATCATTAGTCCATTTTTTTCTCCTCCCCTCATTTTTCAACTTACTATCTTCTCTGAGATATTCTAGTTTAATTTTTTCAGCTTTATCCAATTCCACTAGCTTCTCCAATTCTCCAATTCCCTCTAATCCCGTGGCGATCCCCTTCCCTGCCTGGGCTTCTAGTTCATCGACCACAACTTCTGGAATGTATACTTCGTATTTCTGGTCTAGGGACGCGGCAATTTCTTCAGACAGATATCCTTCAATTAAAACACTAGTATCTGGAACTATTTTCATCATATTTGTATACAGTGTCCATACCTTGATAAGTATAATCTTTGGAAATAAGACACCGATTCAAAAATGGAAATGCCTGTCTATCTACTACTATTCTTTGCAAATGATAATATAATCAATACAATCTATCTTCTATATATGGATATTTTACTCACAAATGATGATGGGATCAAAGGGCATGGCATCTGGGCATTGTACCACTCTCTCAGTAAATTCGCAAATGTCACTATCGTTGCACCCAAGTCTAATATGAGCGGAATTGGGAGGGTGACCTCGTACGATCAAGATATCCAAATAGAACCCATCGAGGAAGGATATGTTCTTGCTGGAACTCCTGCTGACTGTGTTATCATCGGACTCAAAGCACTTGGACTTCAACCCGATATAGTGATCTCTGGTTGCAATCGTGGAGCAAATGTTGGCTATTATTCTTTAGGAAGATCCGGAACAATCAGTGCTGCTATCGAAGCCACTTTTTTAGGCTTTCCATCTATCTCTTCTTCCCTTTTTATTCCTCTAGGTGAATATCCTTATACTCCCTCTCCCGATGAGTATATTCACGCGGCAAATGCGACCGCATATATAGTGCGGAATGTAGTTGAATCAAAACTCTTAAAAGAATCGGAATATCTAAATGTTAATTCTCCGATGACTGCCAATACTCCTCCAAATATGGTTTTAACCATTCCCTCTGTTTTGTGTGAAATGGATGCCCATCTCCTTGACGAACACTCTGCAAGAGTAAACGATGAGGTATGGGCCAAAATGCGAGATTCGAAGATCAGCGATTCTCCTGGAACCGACCGCCAAACTGTAATTGATGGGGACATCAGCATATCTCATTTGTCTTCAACTGAAAAATCTGTAAGCAGTATGGCTCTGTCGAATATCCTTTCTTCTTACTAACTTCCCTATAACTTCCGACGTTGTTTGCTTTTATTCAATTCAATTAACATCTGAAAAATTCTCTCAACGCCTTCTTTATCCACTCCAAATAATTCTGAGTTCTTAGATACCCTCTGCATCACTTTTTTTTCTTGATCTTCATCCGTGATTGGGAGTCCTTCTTTTTCTTTTATCCCTGCAATTAAAACTGCTATATCAGTTCTCTCTGCAATCAACTCTACAATTCTCCTATCAATCTCTTCAATTTTAGATCGCATTTCATCCAAACTCATATTATCGAAGCACCCCCAGTTTGCGTTTTAGTAAGTATTATCTTCCCCTTTCTTACTTCCCATATATTTTCTAATTCCTTTAGA
>WTZT01000152.1 GCA_009889685.1 Candidatus Hikarchaeia archaeon HikBin4 | reverse complement strand
CGTAGGTGGAATCTGCAGTCCGGAAATTCTATCAAATGTTCTACTTTCCCCCTCTAGTAAAAATGACCCTTCTATCAGAGAAGAAGTATTTTCGCTGTTGGAGAGGCCCTCTCTTTACTTGCTAATTCTTACCTAGAGTCTGGCGCAGATGGAATCGCAATTCTCGCACCAGATGGGATGCCTATCTCTGATCCTCTTCACACACAATCACTTTCTCCCCTGCCCAATATCCTTGCACATTACGAAGCCTTCGGGGCAATAATCACTCGAGAAACTTCTCCCGCCCAGATCAAAGCTGCAGCGGATCTTGGGTTCGATTTGATAACTGGATCAACTTCTTCTCCCGAAGAGTCGATAGAATCTGCACAAGTTTCTGGTATTCATTTTGGTCTTGGAATCCCATCTTCCATTTTCTCCTCCGGAAAAGAATCAATCCAGACATTCGTTAACTCTTTTCCTAACAATACACTCTTATCTAGTGAGTGGACTATCCCATCTTCAGTTTCACCCGAAACCATCCATGATTTGATGGATTCTTTTTAATCTTCTTTGTAAATCCCTCTAATTATCATTCCGAGATATCCGATTTTTTGGATCCTATAATTCCATTTCCAAGAGCGTCTACCCGCAAAAGAGTCCCCTCTACCACTGGTATTGTGGTATCCACCGATTCAATTATAGCTGGTCCCTTTACAATTGCTCCTCTCTGTAATTTTTCAAATATGAATATTGGAGTAATGATCTTCTCGCCTCTCCATATCACTTCCCGCTCTCCTATTCTGGCAGAAGATGGATCTTTTCCTCCACATTTTCCCTTCGTAAACACAGATATTGGTGCCTCTCCCCTAGCATGAAGTCTTAATGTAGCAAGCTCATTCTTCTTTCTCTTTTCATCCACCGGGACAAACTCATCCATTCTTCCATCTGGATCATAGCTTATCGCATCTATATCAAATTTTATCTCTTCTAAAGAAAATCCTTCAGATCTCATGTCTTTCTCTGCATCCATTTTCATTTGTCCAATCAATGTCTCCACATTCGATTTTTCCCAGAGTGGCCTTGTGTATGTATGAAGAATGCCCATCATTGATTCCCCAAATGCAGAAAAAATAGCCGAGTGTGGGGTAACTATCATTCTCTTTATTTCCTTTTCTTTAACCAATCCTGTCATGTGCATTGGTCCTGCACCCCCATAAGCCACAATAGTGCCGATACCCTTTGAATCCATTCCAGTTATTGCATTCTTTATTTTTTGTTCAACTTTGATAATTACCTTCTCCGCCGCTTCCTCCGCTGTATTTTTCTTCCCCACTGCTACGTACTCTTCAATCGCTTTCCGAGCCTTATCCACTGATAATTCTAATCTTCCTCCCAGGAAAAATTCTGAACTTATTCGTCCCAAGACTACATCTGCATCAGTTACAGTCGCCATTTTTCCACCTTTACCAAAACAAGCTGGACCTGGATTCCCCCCCACCGATTCTGGACCTATCTGGATTTCTCCTTGTTCCATTTTTGCTATTGAACCTCCTCCTGCTCCTATTGTTTGAACTGCTATTGCAGGAATATGTGTTGGTAATCCTTTTATTTCATGACTCAGCTCAAATGGAAGTTCTCCATTTTTCACAATGCTTAGATCTAAACTAGTGCCTCCCATGTCTGCCCCAATAATGTCTGTCTGATATTCATCAGAGAGAGCTTTAACCCCAAAGACTCCTGCAACCGGACCCGAATTCAAAGTGTCTATTGCTCTCGTTTTAGCTACTGCTGCAACACCCCCACTAGAGTGACCAATGAATAAAGGTCTATTATATGAGTGAGATCTTATTTTATCTTCTGCCCTATACAATGAAACTTTCATCGGACGATGAATATATGCATTTCCAACGGCTGTATTCAATCTACGATAATCATCTGGACGAGACGAAACCTCAAACGAAGTCAATGTAGGGACCGATCCCAAATAGTGACGAGGGTATTCTTCTTGAATCAACCTTTTTACTTCTCTCTCATTGGAATTGTTCCAATAGCTATTTTCCAACGAAATAACTATCATCCTCGCACCAGATTCTTGCAATCTTTTTACAGCTTTCAACGTTTGTTCCTCTTTTGGCCCTCTGATCAATTTTCCTTCTATGTCAATTTCTTCTTCTATCCCTTCTATCAAGTTTGGCTTAACAAAATAATCATTAACTTTGAGTTCACCATCCACGGAATAGAGTTTTTTTTCATGTCCAGAAGTAACTAGTAATCCAATTTGCATTCCCTTTTTTTCTATAATGGCATTCGTCCCTATTGTAGTAGAAAACCGAACCATACTAGCCTTAGCTAAAAATTCAGATAGATCTGTTCCCATTTTTTCAGCCCCCCTTTCAATACACTCCATAAAACCAACTGTCAAATCGTGTCCCGTAGTTGGAACTTTAGCAGAAGATAACTTATCACCCCATACAAAAAATCCATCTGTAAATGTTCCTCCCACATCAATATTTATTGTAATCAGATCTT
>WTZT01000151.1 GCA_009889685.1 Candidatus Hikarchaeia archaeon HikBin4 | reverse complement strand
ATTCATTGTCAATTCGGAATTGGGTATAATTCACGGAGGAATTCTCGCAAGCATATTGGATATCGCTGGCCATTATGCCATTTTCTCTGTTGTAGGCTCTAAATCTCCTACCCTCAATCTCCGTATAGATTATCTGTCCCCTGCAACCACTTCCGATTTAATAGTCCAAGGAAGTGTAGTTAGAATTGGATCCTCAATCGGCGTCGCAGATATGAAAATCTATCAGTCTGGGGATCCTCAAAAAACTCTTGCATTGGGTCGTGCAACTTACAAACACAGTTGAATTTATTCCCATCTTATTCGGTGGACTTCCATTTCAATTTCCTTTCTTGTTTTCGTATGAAATTTCTGACTCTTTTTTAATTCCATAACTACCGAATATGAGTGAGAAATAACCCCTCCTCTCTCTTCAACAAAACCCTCTATGAAGCCTATGCTATCGCCGTTATGTATTGAATATGATACCGATGCAATTTCTGATATTTTTTCTAAAAAATTTCTGTCTGCATGTTTGTAACTTTTTTGAGCACCAAATGGTGGATTCATTATACCTGTCACATCTACTTTATCTACTGTTTTAATCGGAACATGTTCTACATCTGCTAATACCCATTCTACCATTATCTCCTGGGAAATAGTACTCACATTCCTTTTCGCGATTAAAAGAGCGCTTTTGTCTTTCTCTATTCCAATTACTCCTCTTGGGTTCCTCAGCGCAGATCCTATTGCCAACATCCCTGTTCCTGCTCCCAAATCTACAATGATTTTTCCTTCTATATCTCCATTCATGTCTGCCATATGGATCATTGTAGAAGCCACTTCTGCAGAAGTCATGTACTGTTCAAATTTGACATTTGGATTCTCAAAATCGGAGATTTTCGACAAGCTTATTTCCAATTCCTTCTTCTTATTTACCATCTCTACCACGTTCCATGAAACGTATCAAAAGCTAGTGATTCTAATGGATCTCTCCCTGTAGCAATCCAATACTCTTGCGGTGTTAGCATAGGTTTTTTGAATCTAGGACCGTCATCCGTTGATATCCGTGGACAGCCTGTATTCACAAAAGCATCCAATTTAAAATTCAACAATCTATCCGGCGTGATTTCATCTAGAGTAATAACGTATGCATTCTTATTATCTTTAATTATTTCTTCTACCAATTCCCATCTACCCTGTCCAATTTTTGTACAATATATTATTCCCCACGTTTTCGCACTCATCGCTTTATGAACCGATGCATACCTTTGTTTAATAAATTTATCTGCATCTGCAATAGAAACTAAATTATTCACAGGATCTGCGATCACTACTCGTTTTTCTCTATGCACCATCGCCAATCCAAGTGGGTGAAATTTACCCCCTCCTACATACATTATCTGATTAGCATCTACTTCTGCAGATGCATAGTTACAACCCAAAACTTGCCCCTCATACGTCAATCTTTCATCTCCCCTTCTAGTATGAACTGTATATCCTTCATCTTCTAGGAATTTTTTCATTTCTTCAAATTTATTTCGATGTTGGGTGGTTGTTACAAGTCCAACATCGGGATTGGAACTGGGACTTTCCAATTCTCGAATTGCAAGTTTCATTATTGGCACAACTTCTACGTTGGAATATAGTGGGACGTATATTATTTTCTCAGAAGTTTTCATCGGACTATGCCCAAAATGAACGAAAAGATCTGATCTCTTCAATAAGTGCGTGTCCAAATCACAAGCTCCATAACAAGGTTGCCCCGAAATAGCAACAACAACATCTTCTGGCAATTTCTCTTTCAGATCATTTACTATCATCGGACCTCTGCGCTTTAATCCCTCTGGGAATTGCAATCCAATTGTTTTTGCCCCTTTTTCTTTGATGGCTTCCAATATCTGATCAAGTTCATAATCCCATTCCCGCTCGTACGTAAGTTCCATCCTAGATTCCGAACGACCTTCAATATCCAATCCCAATTCCCCTTCCATTATGTTCTTTGTGCATCTCGGATCCTTTAACATCGGCGCTTCTACTTTCTTATCCATTCCTCTCTAAATACCTCTATTTATCAACTCTCCCATATTTGATTATCTATGGCAAAAAACTTACGGGATTTCATAGTCGAAGTTGAAGAAGAGGTTTTAGAAATACCTAGTATCATCCGACCAGACAAATTTGAAGCTAGTGCGATACTTGAACTTCTTGAGCGGCGCGGAGAGTTCCCTCTTGTTCATTTTACCAATCCCTCTGGAATCGATGGCCTGGATACTACTCCTGGAAAAGTAACACTAGCAAGCAATGTATTCGCCGATAGGAAAAGAATCGCTCGGGCGCTAGGATTGCCCCGAACTCAATACCGAATGGAACCTGCACTCGAATATGCCCGTAGAGAAAGAGAACGAATTTTACCCGAAATTATTGACTCTAAAGATGCCCCTGTAAAGGAAATCAGTCATGTTGATGCTTATGGGCATGTAGATCTCAGAAGGCTCCCCATTATGCATATAAATGAGATGGATCCTGCTCCTTATATCGATATGGCAAATGTAATGCAAGCCCCTCTTGAAGATGTAGAAGAATATGGCCATGAATTCT
>WTZT01000150.1 GCA_009889685.1 Candidatus Hikarchaeia archaeon HikBin4 | reverse complement strand
GAGATTCTCGTGGAGGCATACAATGACTGAAGTATCTCAGAATAAAAAACGACCTTGGTCTCAGTCTATACTAATATATAATACTGCGTGCGTGGTGGGTGATGAGTTCTGCACCGAATGGCAATAACAAATTAATAGCTTCGAAGTGATTAATTTAAATAATTCTTGTATCAGGAATCCAAATTTATTGAATATCGCCCACGCATAGATCAAACGCGTTTTAAGCGGGCGGTTCTACAAGAAACTCAATAATCATGCAAATGCCACGTCGGTTAAATACACATTGCCCTTATTGCAATGCTCATCATGAGCATGAAGTAGAAAAATCTCGTCGTGGACAAGAACGCGGGATGAATTGGATCGACCGCCAACGAAAAAGAAATTCCGGAATTGGAAACTCTGGTAAATTTTCAAAAGTTCCAGGAGGCGATAAACCCACTAAAAGAACCAGCTTAATTTATCGATGCACTACATGTGGAAAGGCACATCAACGCAAAGGATGGAGGGCCGGAAGGCTCGAATTACAGGAGTAATTATTCATGGCTGGAAAATTTCATCGTGTTAAATGTTCGAACTGTGAAAATGAACAAATTCTTTTCAACCGCTCTTCGATAGTGGTTCATTGTTCTGAATGCGGCGAAGCTCTCACCAAATCAACAGGTGGGGTAACCATTATTCATGGGAAAATAATCGAGACTCTTAGCAATCAATGAAGTATAGTGGATGGCCAGAAGTGGGCGAGCTTGTGGTTTGTCAAGTCGTAGATATAGAAGATTTCGGTGTCTTTTGTGATCTTCAAGAGTATGAAGAAAAACGTGGACTTATCCACATAAGTGAAGTGGCATCAGGCTGGATAAAAAATATAAGAGACCATGTTAAAAAAGGCCATCTAGTCGTTTGCAAAATTCTCACAGTAAGCGAATCCAATCATCAAATTGACTTGTCACTAAAAGATGTTAATGATCACCAACGCTCTGAAAAAATACAAGAGTGGAAAAACGAACAAAAAGCTGACAAATGGCTAGAACTAGCACTTGGATCTGATCTCTCCAATGACCAATTCAACAGAATCGTACCTGGCCTTCTAAACAAATACGAAACTTTGTATGCTGCTTTTGAATGTGCTGTAATAGATGGGAAATCTGCCTTCGACGAGTTAGATTTAACAGGCAAAGAAATTGATTCGATTATTTCTATTGCTCTCGAAAATATTTCTTTATCCAAAGTGAGTGTATCTGGATATGTAGACCTCGAATGTTCTGCTCCCGATGGAATTGACGCTATACGCGATGCACTCAAATCTGCGGAAGAGTCTATAACTATTCCTCCTGATGTCGAGCTCGATGTTATTTATGTTGGTTCTCCCGAATACCTCATCACAATTGTTGCTCCTGATTACAAACTCGCAGAATCCCTTCTAGATCAATATGCAAACTATATCCTACAATCTATAGTTAAAAACGGTGGCACTGGAAAATTCCACCGCGATCGACATATAGACGAAGATTCTTAGCCTTCGTAGGCCAATGCGCCACATCAATCTCCTATGAAGTCCAAAATAAGAGTGTGTTCTTCCTGGAAATTAAACCACGACTCTCCCTTATATACTCTCTCTAACCGGTGTCCCCTGTGCAGTTCACCAGCTGTCAATAGTTCTCCCGCCCATTTTGGGCCTGAAGACCATTACGGCAAATATCGAAGAAAACTCCTACGAAAAAATTCTCTCCAGTGATATATGTTTGAATCTCTAGTCTCTCCGATTTGGGTCACCAACATTTTTGCCTGGGCGTTTACTTTATTATTCGCAATAGCTTGGTTTTTTGAAAAACCGCGTGAGAGTTTCTCTCGAAAAATAACAATAATTGCATGGTTTTTGTTCGGAATATTTTGGCTCCTATTAACTCCTCGATTTGCTCTTGTAATGCGCTCTCCAATTGAAACTATTCTTAGTCTCCTCGCCATTCCTATTTGTTTCCATGCTGGTTATCTATTACTTACAGAACAATCACCCCGTCTTTCACTTTCGAACGCGATCGCAGTAATGGGGATTGTTTATTTGCCCTTTGAAACTATAGAATCCCTTGGTATTTTATTAATTAACATAGTCACTCAGCATGTATATTTTACTATTCTTGGAACTGGTTTCGATGTAATTCTCACTGATGGACCTGTTATTGGACATAAAAGTGGATTATTATTTTCGCGAGTGGGACACGATTATTTAACGCATATCGTATTAGCATGCACTGGAATTGGGACTATAACCATTTTCTTAGGTCTTATAACTTCACTCTCGATTCCCGCCCCCAGAAAATACATTGCATGTGTGATAACAACCTCTCTAATATATGTTCTTAACATCCTCCGAAATGCATTCATTGCCATTTCTTTTGGAGAACAATGGTTCCAGTGGTTTGTACCTTCTATCTTATTCATCAGTGGATATGATGACCCCCGACTGGTTTCTTTCTTTATCGCAGATCGGGTAATCAGCCAAAGTCTAACCGTTATCATTATAGGGATGCTACTGCTGATTTCTATAAGAATCGTACCCGAAATTACAGATTTATTGGAAGAACTTCTTTACC
>WTZT01000015.1 GCA_009889685.1 Candidatus Hikarchaeia archaeon HikBin4 | reverse complement strand
AGGGACTTTGACCTTCTCAAATGGTACCCAATATGTGGGCGAATGGAAAGATGATTTCAAACATGGTCAAGGGACTGTGACCGACGCAGTTGGTGAGCAGGAAGTGTGTAAATTCAAAAATGGTAAGGCCAAGCCTAGCGGTAAATCGTCGTTGTTGAGATTATTGAGATGGTTACTGATCTAATGAAACCAAAAGAGGCCTGTCCTGACGTGTAATAGGCCCCCAACGTGATGTATTTTAGTTCAACTATTTTATAAGCTGTTCAAGCTGTACTCTAGCTTTATTAATATTTTTTTTCACATTTGTAGTACTGGACCGCGAGAGTTTTTCCAAGACTATCCACGGATCTCTACCTTCGTCTATTATATGCTCAAAAATAGCTACAACTTCATTTTTGTTCAATACTAGCGATTCCATCAACCATCCAATCCCAATCGCCATTATTATTCCAATTTCCCCTTTGGGGAGTTCTTCATCAATCTCATCCAATTTTATAATCCCATCAACGGTATCTGATTGGACCATCTTAAAACATCTAGGACAAACAGAAACGTATTCTTTAAATTCTCTTTTTATGTGCCTCACAACTCCCGGGGTACTGTACGAACTCATTTCAACATGGCATTCAAAACACTTCATCTATCTATCAACACACCCCCGCAGGCACAAAATATCTCTTCACGTATCTCCTGAACTTTTTCTTCCTTTTTTACCTTTGATCTTTTTCAATCGAAATATTTCTTCTCTCTCTTGTTCTTCAAGTTTTTGCCCAATAAATTTCCGGACTTGATATAACTCTGGGAGAACTTTAAACTCTAGTGCATTCACACGCCTTTTAGTAATCTCAATTTCTGTTAGTAGTTTCCGCATTCCAGTCTCAACTTCTGCTGCCAAAATGGCTGAATCTAGGAGCCTCTCATATGAATTTGCACTTTCATCTATTCTCGCGGTCGTGCCTAGTAACCCATACCCTCTTTGATCAATAGTTTTTCTCACTTTGTTAGATTTTATTTGTGGAACAACAACACCCATTATGTTTTTTGATTCAACATATATCTCTGGATGTTCTTTCAAAGCTTCTGCAGCACCTCTCACTGCAATATCCCCTTCCATAGCACGCGCCACATTCATAGTCCTTTGAGCTTCTGTGTATGCTTGTGATAACTCCTCTCTAACCCCCTTTGCTTTTTCTAAAATACCCATAAACTCCATAATTAACCCATCACGTTTTTTCTCCAAAGTATCGTGTCCCCTCTCCGATAGTTTAATTCTACCCTTGACTCGAAGCAAATTTTTTCGGGTTGGTTTAAAGTCTTCTGACATTTTTCTTTATCCTTCCACTTTGGAATTCTCTGGACTCTCTTCATAATATTTTTCTATATATGATTCATCAATTCGATTTAATTCAGTTTTTGGTAGCATCGATAGCAAATTCCACCCAACACTAAGTGTCTCCTCAATCGTCCTATTATTCTCATAACCTTGCTGGACAAATTCCATTTCAAATCTATCTGCAAAATCTAAATATAAATTGTCCCTCTCCGAGAGCGATTCTTTCCCAACAATATTCACGAGTGATCGGAGATCTCTTCCTTCTGCATATCCTGCATACAATTGATCCGAAACATTGCTATGATCATTTCTAGTTAGCCCTTCTCCTATGCCTTCACTCATTAACCTACTCAAAGATGGCAACACGTTTATTGGAGGTTTAACACCCTTCGAATGAAGTTCACGATCCACATAAATTTGCCCTTCTGTGATATATCCTGTAAGGTCTGGAATCGGATGAGTGTCATCATCTCCTGGCATTGTCAAAATTGGAATCTGTGTAATCGAACCTTCTACCCCTTCTATCCTTCCTGCACGTTCATAAAGCATTGATAGATCCGTATACATATATCCTGGATATCCTCGTCTACCTGGAACTTCTTCTCTAGCAGCTCCAATTTCTCTTAGAGCCTCACAGTAATTCGTCATATCTGTCAAAATAACCAACACATGATAGTGAAGATCAAACGCGAGATACTCTGCAGTCGTCAACGCTAATCTAGGTGTGATAGTCCTCTCTACTGCTGGATCATCTGCTAGGTTGAGAAAAACAACCGAACGCTCGAGAGCACCCGTGCGCTCAAAATCATCCATAAATTCATTAGCCTCTTCCGCCGTTATTCCCATAGCAGCAAACACAACCGCAAATTCTGAACTCCCACCTTCTGCGTCTTCTTCTGGAACAGTTGCCTGCCGAGCTATTTGTAGCGCTATTTCATTATGTGGCAATCCTGCACCACTGAATAATGGAAGTTTCTGCCCCCTGACTAATGTGTTCATCCCATCGATTGAGGAAATCCCAGTTTGAATGAATTCTCTTGGGTATTCTCTAGCATATGGATTAATTGCAGTGCCGACTATGTCTCTACGATCCTCAGGTACAATTTCTGGACCTCCATCTATAGGTTTCCCAGATCCATCCAAAACACGACCCAACAAATCTCTTGTTACTGGCATTTTTAAAGTCTCACCTAAAAATCTAACTGAACATTTTTTATCGATACCAGATGTGCCCTCAAAAACCTGAATGGCAACAAATTTATCTGTAGATTCTAACACCTGCCCACGCCTAATTCCCCTCCCATTCAACTCAATTTCCACCATTTCGCCATAACCAATTGGTTCATCTATCTCTGCAAAAACCAATGGGCCACTGATTTCGTTTATTGTTTGATACTCTTTCATTTTAGTACAACTCCTTTAGTTGGTTTGTAATCTCTTTTTCTAATTGTTCTATAAACTCTTCATACTCCGAAGCGGTCCCTATCCTATTCAATCTAGGAGCCGATTTAATTGCTTGGATTTGCTCAATAGACGCCCCACCAGTCAATGCTTTAAACGCTTCGTCATTAAACGTTTTTATTGCCTTAAATATCAGATACGTTTTTCTGGGTTCTGAGTACGTATCCACGTCATGATACGCATTCTGCTGTAGGAATCCTTCCCTTAGGTATCTGGCAACTTCTAATATCAATTGCTGATCTTCTGGCAATGCATCTTTCCCAACGAGCTGTACTATTTCTTGCAATTTCGTCTCTTCTGCAAGTGTACTCACAGCCCATTGACGAACATCTGGCCAATCATTTGCTACATTTTCACATAACCATGGATCGAGCTGGTTTCGATATAATGAGTATGACTCATTCCAATTAATAGCGGGAAAGTGCCTACGTTCGGCCAAACTAGCATCCAAAGCCCAAAATGTTTTTACAATCCTCAATGTGTTTTGCGTAACAGGCTCTGAGAAATCCCCCCAGGCGGCGAAACTGCCCCCACGATAGATATGGATCCCATTGTCCCATTCAAATTTGTATATAGCCCTGCGCGCTCATAAAATGCTGATAGACGTGCAGATAAATATGCAGGATATCCCTCTTCTCCTGGCATTTCTTCTAACCGACTTGAAATTTCACGCATGGCTTCGGCCCATCTCGATGTTGAATCGGCCATCACCGCAACATCATACCCCATATCTCGATAATATTCTGCAATAGTAACTCCTGTATATACACAGGATTCTCGCGCAGCAACTGGCATATTCGATGTATTCGCAATCAAGCAGGTTCTGGACATCAGTGCTTTACCTGTTTTAGGATCTTCTAGTTTTGGAAACACCTCAATAACTTCTGTCATTTCATTCCCTCTCTCTCCACACCCTACATACACTATTATGTCTGCATCAGACCATTTGGCAAGTTGATGTTGTGTCACTGTCTTCCCGGATCCAAATGGTCCTGGAATGGCTGCAGTTCCTCCCTTTGCTATTGGAAACAGTCCATCTAAAATTCTTTGTCCAGTAATTAGAGGCATGGTAGGGGTATGCTTTTGTTTGGTCGGTCTAGGAGAACGAACTGGCCATTTCTGACGCATAGTTATTTTTTCACCAGAATCCAGTTCACATATCTCGTCTACTACTGTGTATTCTCCCTTTTCTATCCGAATTACTTTTCCTCCCTCAAAATTTGGAGGTACCATGACTTTATGTTCTATACTTTCAGTCTCTTGCACCGTTCCAATAATACCCCCTGCTTGTACTTCATCTCCTTTTTTCACACTTGCTTTAAATTCCCATTTTTTTTCTAAATCAATCCCTGGGGCATCTACACCTCTATCTAGAAATGCGCCCAGTTGACCTTCTAAAACATCTAAAGGACGTTGAACTCCGTCATAGATTGAATTTAACATACCCGGGCCAAGATCCACTGATAGTGGTTCCCCTGTATTCTCCACTGGTTCTCCTGGAGCAACCCCCGACGTTTCTTCATAAACTTGTATAGTTGTCAAATCATTTTTTATTCTAATTACTTCTCCCATTAATCCTTCATCACCTACGTAAACCATATCATTCATCTTAGCGTCTAGACCTGCCGCAGAAACGACTGGCCCGCTTACTCTTTTTATAATCCCATCTCCGATAGTTTTCTCTTTTATTTGACTCATTTTTAATCACTCATTAAATCAATACCTATGGCACGTTTTATTTGATCCCTTAGACCACTAGATTCTACACTGCCCAAAGTCACAACTGTGGGTTCTACACTCTCTTCTACCAATTTCCTTACTCCCCGTGACAAGTGCGTCAGATCATCTTGATGCATGACAACAATGCCTATCTCCTTGTCCACTAACACGTCTTCTACCACTGCATCAAGTTTCTGGGATTTCTCCCCCTCTTGAATACTTTCATTCCGTCTAACCCCTGCGAGTTTGAATCCTGTTGTGAATTCTGGACTTCCTATAACCGCAATCTCTTGACTCATGAAATCACCAATTGTTTTTCTATTTCCTCAGGCGAAAGACCTGCCTCTTTTCCTCTTGCAATCGCCCGAACATTTTCTATTTCTTTCTCTTTTGAAAGAACAAACGCAATCACTGGACAAATACTCAATGGGTACACGTGGGACAAACGGTCACAATATTCTAACAATACCGCCTCAAGTTCATGTTCAAAACTAATCAAACTATCTGCGCCCTCGAGCTTTTCAATCGCCCCAGAAAGCTGTTCGCCATATGTCGATTCACGTATCATGCTTATCATTTCATCCAAATTTTTCATTGAGGATGATAACTTAGCAGCTGTAAATTGCTTCCCACCCTGTATGTAATATTCTGTAATTGGAATTTCGGATCCACTATGTGTAATTCTAAGCGCATTCATTATATTTTTAAAATCTATTTCTGCACGTAAGAAATCCGTATATAAAACCAAAGACGGATCTTCTACTACTTCTGTTTTCCTGAGAAGTTGTTGATAATAACATCTGTCTATCGCATTTTCTAGAGGGACTAAAAGTCCCGTATCTTCATATTCTCTAAAGCCTTTGATCAACACTTTGCCAAACATAGTCCCTTCCAATAAATTTACAAATTCTTCTATATCGCTTGATCCAATCAACTGCTCCAGGAACGCACTCTTAAATTCACCCGCGGGAATAAGGTCATCTCGAATCCTTTCAATATCTTCTTTTGCATATATTCCTCTAAGAATAGTCTTCACATTCCATGCATCAAACTTTTTCAAGTATCGAGATATGTGTTCATATAATTCTCCTTCTGACCATCTTAACAAATCCTCAAATTGACTTGCAAGATTGTGGTTCAACGCATACTCTATAAGGTCAACTCCTTTGTACCTGGCACCAAATTCATTCACCTCTTTGGCATAAGTAGTCTCTTCCATATACCTAGAAATCTCCCCCGGTCCCATGCGAACAAACCTTCGATATTCCTCATCTCCATATAAATATGCTCGGCGCGATCGAACTCGTGCTGATACATATTCATAATTTCCTGTTTCAGAACTGCTCATTGGCCCGATCCAAATAAAACTTCACTTATGTTTTTCAGTTCTTCTGTCCACACCGTTTCAATAACCGAATCGAATGTATTATTCACCCGCATTCGAGCAGATTCACTCTCCATAACCACTCCCCCTATACATTCGTATTTCCCTCCATATTTCACGTCTTTGTGTTTCTTTAATAAAGACTTGAGAAGCTTTTCGTCTTCCAATTTACAATACACGACCACATCCTTCACATCCTTGAATTCTTCCATCGAAGATTCTATTAATTTCTCCGTTAACTCTTCTCTCTCCTTTCCCTTTATCTGTGAAATTTCATTCTCTATTTCTTGTCGAACCAATTCCAAAAGATCTCGTTTCCTTTCAAGTGTTTTTTGTTTCGCCGCTAGATTCGCACTTGAGAATTTTTGTTCCCTTTCCAATTCTATCCTGCGACCCATCTCTTCTTTCCCTAAAACTTTAATAATGGCAGCTTCCTTTTTCGCTTTATCTACAATTTCTTTTCCCTCTATATCTGCTTCTGAGAGAATCCTCTCAGCATCCCCCCGAGCCCTTTCCCGGATATCTTCAACGACAGTTTCGAGACTCATTACTATCTAACCTTCTCACACTAGGAATATAACCACTAGTGCGAGGATAACTAATGTCTCTGGCAATACAGTCATGACAAGGCCTATTCCAAAGAATTCTCGATCTTCAGCTATCGCCCCAACTGCCGCGGCCCCAATACCTCGTTCTGCAATACCTGCCCCCAAAGCAGCTAGCCCAACCCCTAGGGCTGCGGCAGCTTTAGG
The DNA here is from genome assembly GCA_009889685.1 of Candidatus Hikarchaeia archaeon HikBin4. Classification (GTDB taxonomy): domain Archaea; phylum Halobacteriota; class Halobacteria; order Halobacteriales; family Hikarchaeaceae; genus Hikarchaeum. The sequence continues at coordinate 3,371 of WTZT01000015.1, read as the reverse complement.
TAGGGATCCGTGGACAACGTCAGTTGACACGTGTTCTTGGAGCGGTACGGCATTGTTTGCAAGTAAGTCGAATATAATTTCAAGCATGGATTTCACTTCATCATCCGTGATGTATGTAATTTAATACACGAACGTTAATAACTCAGTTTACTTCCTTGATAAAACTTACCAAATCTTTCTGTAGAAGTGCACCCTCCTATATCTCCAAATCTTGCTATTATGTGTACCGCTTATTTTGCCCAAATGGAGTGTATTTTATCCCGCCTCCTGCATAGAATTTCTGGAAAAATTCTACATATTCCAAACGAATAGATTGCAACCCCGCACTCGTTACTCCTAGGGCCAATACTATGCCATGTCCTATAACTAGAATAATGATCCCTCCAATCAATCCCGCAATCCCAAAACTAGCAGGATGAATCAGCCCCGGGAATATCATTTCACCATGTATCGCCCCAACTGCCGTATTATGCATAAAGTGACTTGCCCCATCTTCGGCAATATATGCCCCAAAAACCAATAAATTAACCACAAAAGCCATCCCTGCCTTTGCTAATAACACTGCGGGTATCCTAGCATAAGATAAAATATTAACAAGAACATTTGGACTCTCCAAAATTCCAATTATGCCTCCAAGAACACCTTGATGTTTTATCTCTCCTATCATCATTAATATAAAACCCACTAACGCAATTCCTAACGCCAACCCCCCCGTTTCCGGTGAAAAACCTGTGAATGCTAACGGCTCTTTCGATAATTGTACAAACAATAAATCTGGCTTAACAGATCTCAAATGTGTACTGAAAACCCACGTCCACACACCTAACATTAGGAGAATCCACGATCCGCTTTCTAATATTGCATCAACTACACTATGTCTCATCTTATTTATGAAATCTAGGGTATATCCTATACTTACATGCACTATCCCTATCAACATGGACACAACAAGCCATAATAGAGCATAGTGTGCTGTTTTAGGAGAGAGACCCTTTTCTATCGGGGGGTGCCCACCCCAAACCATCTCTCCCAATATGTGCATACCAAAAATTTCACCATAAAACACCCCGAATAATATTGTAAACATACCTGCCCAAATTGCAACCCCTCCTAAACTCTTAATTCCAATGCTATCTGATCTACTCATCAAAAGATAGCCAATTATAGCATAACAAATTCCGTATCCAACATCCCCTATCATAAATCCAAAAAATGCTGGAAACGTCAGGAATACTATCAATGTTGGATCTAATTCTGAGTATTTTGGCCTCCCAATCGTCTGAACCAACACTTCAAAAGGCCGAACACTTGTGGGATTGTCTTGAATCACCGGGGGTTCAGAACGACCTATTTTTGTATCCCCTTCCACCTTTGCCTTTCCAACAGTTTCTCCATGTTCTACAAACCCTTCTGCATCATACTCCGCACATTCGAGTTCTTCTATCGCCATATGATTCCCAACAGACTTCTCTAGTTTCTCATTTAATTCATGCAAAAGTACAGTTGGTATCCACCCCTCTGCAGTAAATGTATTTTCTGTCGTTGCAAACAGTAGTGGGGCTTCTGTTATCTGTACATCTATACTTAGTTTTTCTTCTGTCGCGAGTAAAAATCGCTTCACCTCGTTTTTAATTTCTTCCATTTGAATCTTGATAGATTCAAGCTCACTAGCTAATTCTTTTCTCTCATTTTCTAGATCTGAAAAATATCTTCCCGCTTCTCCCAATCTATCTGGAATTTCAACCCGCTCAAATTCAGTTCTCTCTAGTGCATCTGAAACTTCTGAAGAATCTGTTCCCGCAACTATTGCTATCGAGTTTTCTCCAGCAAACATTTCTATAGGGGCTTTGACTCTTGACAATGTTTCTTCTATTTTCTCAACATTTCCTCTTCCTACAAACACATCCACCGTTTTGTACCCTTTCAATAAATCAAAATCAATTCCTATCTCTATAAACACCTCCGCCTCTACGAGAAGTTCTTCCACACGTCTCATTCTCTCTACAATCTCAGTCCTGCGATCTTCGAGACGATTCACCTTTTCTCTAAGTTCTTCTAATTTCTCTTTAATTTCCCCATTTTTGAACTCATATCTATATTCAAAATTTTCGGCTTCAATTCCAAGTATGCTTTCAATAGCCCGCGCAGTAACCAATCTCTCCGATACTTCTTCGGCTAGTACTCCAGGGTTACCTTTTTGGAATCCACTCCAAGACCCATCATATTCTACAAAATGAATTGCATTTAACTCATGAATGGTATTTATAAACCCTTCCATAACTTCTTTAGATCCCGTAACCGAGATCCGGCTCATTTGTTTAGGCCTTAGCATCCACCGACTCCTTAAAACGATCTTTGATAAACAAAATAACCCCGTCGTGATTTTTAGCCGCATCTTTTTCCAATTTCTTAATATCTTTATCAACCTCTTTGAGAATTTTTTTGCACTCTACTTCTATCTCTACTCGCGCCCTTTCCAATTTATCGTCGTTATTTTTAGCCGTTTTTCCATTCTCTTTCACCACGATACTTTCTGCTTTTTTCTCAGCCTTGGAAATGGAGCCTTGCGCCATTTTCTCAGCATCGACAATGATTTTTTCGACTTCGATCTCTATGTCTTGTATTTTTTCGAGAACCTCTGGCCTTGCCATCTTGTCAGTTCTTCCGATGGGTGTATATTTGGTCGTTACGATCGAGTTCAGTTAGATTCTCTAAAAATCCCTTTTCTTTCATTTCCAGATGCCAAACACATGTTTTTTTCTTGGTCGGAGAACTTATTCTTTTAATGGGGATCTTAGAAGACAAAAAACGTGCTCGGATTTTCTATAAATATTTCTCAAAAATATACGATAAAATTAATCCATTTTTCTGGACAATTTCGATGCGGGAGAAAGCCATAGATCTGTTCGATATAAATTCCACTGATAAAATCTTAGATGTTGGATGTGGTACTGGCTTTGGAACTGAGGGACTCTTGAAACGGGCGACAAACGTTTATGGAATTGATCAGAGCGTTCACCAACTCAACAAAGCACGTGAAAAATTTTCTACATCCTCTTCTATTCCTCTTTACATAGGCGATGCAGAGAATCTACCATTCTTTGATGATGCATTTGATGCTGTTTGGTCTTCTGGATCGATAGAATATTGGCCCAACCCCATTGAAACCCTTTCTGAAATTCGACGCGTAGTCAAACCTAGTGGTAAGGTTTTACTCGTCGGTCCAAAAAAACCAAAAGGTCTATTTGCTAGAACTATTGCAACTTCTCTGATGCTTTTCTACACAGAATCCGAAGCAGATCATTTATTCTCTACTGCAGGTTTTGAAAATATCCAACACATACTTCTACAAGCACACATTGGCAGTCCCC
>WTZT01000149.1 GCA_009889685.1 Candidatus Hikarchaeia archaeon HikBin4 | reverse complement strand
AGAGTTCGTTGCTGCCGTGCCAGATGGTTCCGCAGAGTTCGTTGCTGCCGTGCCAGATGGTTCCGCAGAGTTCGTTGCTGCCGTGCCAGATGTTCCAACGGAGTCCACTGGTAAAGCAGCTTCTGCCCCTCCACCCAAGCCTCCTGAACATCCAGCAAGAATGAGACACATAACTACGATAAATGTCAGATAAGGAGTTTTCTTAGTTTGTTTATTCATATAATTTTCCCCGACCTATATCCCTGATTATTAAATTTTTTAGCATGTTCGTAACTGGATCTTATACGAGTTCATGGTATATAATACCCAGGAGTTTCGGTTAAAAATCGGTCATTGGAATTCGCGAAGGCGTTTGAGAAACAGCTATGAATGATAGATATATTCCCACTATTATCGCTATGAATCCAAAAAGGGCATTTGTCAAACGTAGTGCAAATATTAACTCATAGTAAGATTGTAAGATAATAAAAACTATCCCCATAATTACAGGGGCGAGTGTTGCTCCAGCACCTTTTGCCGTTTCTCCAAAGCTTATCAAAATGCCTCGAAATGATTCGGGAGCGAATTCGATGATCAAAACTCGCCAAAGAGAAAATAAAAGTCCAAATCCCAATCCTATGCAAAATGCACCTATTGCCATATGGAAAATTGATTGAGAAAGCGCGACTACTATTAGACCACCTCCGATGATCGCAGAAAGAATCGAGAAGGGGTAGATTAGTTTGGTGAAATAAGAATATACCCTCCCAGATTGAGAAGCAGCTACCGCAGACGTGAAAGCGAAGAGAGATACTAATATTCCTGCTTGTCCAGCAGACCCACTTATTCCAAGTACAATTATCAGAGAGCTATAAGTCACATACGCTGTGAAAACAAAAGAGGTTACAAACATTCCAAGAACGGCGGCGAAAAGTCGAGGGTAGAGTAATAGTTCCGGTATTTTTTGTACTATTGTTCTAAGTGAAATTCTATCTTGAGATTGACCTTGAGAGCGAGAAGTAGAAGGTTCTTCTAGAAATAGATAGATGATAAGTGCGATGGGGATGGGAACTGCATATAGAAGAAAAGGGTAGTTCCATGCAATGAGAACAAGGAAACCAGAAAAGACGGGGAAAAGTGCACCGCTCAAACCATGGCTAGTGGAGCGCAAACCTTGGGCTGTTGCACTTGCAGATCCAGTGTAAAGATCGCCCAGTGAGGTCACAACAACAGGTAAAATGCACGCCCCACCTATCCCTTGTAGAAACCGAAGGGAAAGCGTCAATAAGAAAGAGGTGCTGAAAGTCATAAATAGTCCAGATATACCAAATATGAGTAGTCCAGCAATCAATAGCGGTTTTCGGCCATAAACATCGGTTAGTCCCCCTGCAATTGGAGAAAGGAGCATCAAAGGAGCAAAAAATGCAGTCATCAACAGTCCAATTGCTGCAGGGGTTGTTGACAAAGGTATGAGTAGGGATTCTAAAATTGGAGAGATCATGGTAGTCCCCATTGGATAGACCATATTAGCTAGTAGCAAAAGCTGTAAACTTCGGTCGGAAAGTATGTCTCCCTCAGATCCTAGTAAATTTTTTAAAGAAATCACGAGAGGAGAGAAGCATGAGTACTTATTGCATCTTCAAATGATAATATTTTAAATCCAAACTCGTTGTGGGCGCGCTCGTTGGAAATGTTAAATTGGAATGTTGGTTCTTTGGTGGAATCGGGGACGAAATTACCACCTAAAACTGTGTTAACAGTTTCTGCTATTTCAGCAAGAGAGATGAGGTTTCCCCCGGTATTATAAACGTCAAAATTGAGTTTTTTTGCCAGAGTTACTTTTTCAAATAAATCAATAACGTCATCGACGTAGACGAGTCCGAATGTAGAATCTGGGTGCATAGGAACATTGGTGGTTTTTCCAGCTACAGCATCTTCTACGAAACTACCCACCCAAGGATAACCAGTATATCTTCCAGGTCCAAAAACAGTGCTTGGTCGAATGGCACATACATCTAAACCTTCGCGAGAAGCATACAACAATGCTTGATATTCGTTCATATGTTTTAGTGCGGAATAATATGAAGCTGTGTTGAATGCAGTATAAGGAGAATAAGGACGGGGAGAATCTTCAGATACCACGATCCCGTCTTCATAATCTATGGAACTGTAAACACCGAGAGTGCTTGCCCACACGACACGGGGGACACTAGATTCTACAGATGCTCGAAAGACATTGTCTACTCCAAGAAGATTAACACGTAGAGATAAGCTGAGGTCTTGAAGTGCCCCACGCCCGACGAGATATGCGAGATGGACTATTCGGTCGGGTTCATATTTAGTGATAGTTTGCAAAACTTCGTCGTAATTCGTGACATCTCCTTGGACTAATTCTACACCGTCAAGATTTGGTGTAGCACCCATATCAAGATCCATACAGATTACGGATTCGTCCTGTTCGATGAATTTTGAGGTAAGATTTCTTCCAATCAGACCAGAAGAACCTATAATTAAAGTTTTCATAATACAAAGTTTGGTAATATAGAATATTAAATGTCCTGATTAGATTATCAGTGGAAATTGTAGAGGAAATGAGATGCAAGAGGCCAAGGT
>WTZT01000148.1 GCA_009889685.1 Candidatus Hikarchaeia archaeon HikBin4 | reverse complement strand
TCGCTTCTACTTTTCCTTTGATCATCTTTGTCCAATAACGTAAAGTGGAGTTCTCTCTACTTATAATCTCGTGTCTTCTTCAAACCCTTCTCTATACACAATTTCTCTAAGTTCTGAGAGGAGTTGTGGATGATGTTTTTCCAATAATGATACATCCTGTCTTAATTCCTCTAATCTGTCCCGAACTCTAGAAATAGCCTGATATCTCCTATTCTCACTAACTCTGACTTCTCTGCTGATATATTTCCTTTCAGTTTCAGTTATTATCGCTCTTGTACGCGCCATTTCTTCGCAATCCTCCTCCCCCGCGAATTTTATTAGGTTTGCATATATTTAAACATTTGCAAATATAACTACATATGCTTATATACAGATGTATGTATATTTGCAAACTTACTATTCAACCCATTTCCACTAACCAAGTCTATAATAGTGTGCTGATTAAAGAATTTATTCCCTTACTAATCTCTACTTCATAAGGCTCGTGGCTCTCAATACCTTTGCAAGATTCTGGAAGTGCAAAAATAGATTCTATTGATTTTTTCTGTATGGTCTCTAATTGCGGAAGTTCGTATACTAATTTTCCATTAGAGTATATATCAATCAGTTGCTCTTCGCCTTCCAATTCTTCCCCTTTTAATGCAAGAATATCTTTCTGATACTTTCCATTTTTAACCAATCTCTTTATGCTTTTCTCTCCGGGATATGTCCTTTTACCATCTGAAAATTTCATACTTGGTATCTTTTTCCCATTTTCTTCTACCTGCACCAGTTTGTACACTATTTCCGCAACAGGAATATCCTGAATAGTCACCAAATTACTACCCACTCCAAATCCCGTAGCAATCCCTCCTTCTTGTAAAAAATGACTGATTTTGTATTCATCTAATCCCGATGTAATGTATATCCCTAAATCGCCTACTATCGCCTTCACTTGTTTGGATAGTGATGCCAAATCTCCTGAATCTAATCTAACTCCCTTTATTTTAACTCCTCTTGTTTGAGCTATTTCTTTTGCTTTTTTTGCACCCTCCACCGTGTCATACGTATCAATGAGTAAAATAGACGCCTCCCCATATATCTCTATAAACGATTCAAATGCCTCTCGTTCTGTTCCATAACTCTGTATCCATGAGTGGGCCATGGTGCCCATCACTGGAATATCGTACATGATCCCTGCGGCTAAATTGGATGTTCCCTCAAACCCTCCTATGTACGCCGCCCTAGATGCTTTGATCCCTGCTTCAACCCCATGCGCCCTCCTAGCTCCGAATTCTATGAGCGATTGTTCCTGACCATATTTTTGCACTGTATCGTATATTCTAGCAGCTTTTGTAGCAATCAAACTTTGAAACCCCATCTGATTAATTAACACCGTTTCTAGAATCTGTGCTTCTACTATTGGGGCTGTTATCTCAATAATAGGTTCATTTTGAAACACTACAGTACCTTCTGGAACTGCTCTCATGTCTCCTGTAAATTTAAAATCAGCCAAATATTCACAAAGACTTTCCTTGAATCCCATCTCCCGTAAGAATCTGAGGGCCTCTTCTTCAAATGCTATTGATTCAATATACCTAACGACGTCTTCTAACCCTGCCACTAAAATATATCCCAGAATATCTGGCATATCTCTAAAACTCAGATCAAACGAAGCGATGACGTTGTGGCCCATTTCTATATGTCCCTGGGCCATTGTCAATTCATATAGATCTATGAACAATGGCATTTCTGCCTTTGTTAACTCTCCAAATTTTTTCTTTCCCAATGTCATTTTTAACGAGCGAGAAGGGATTTGAACCCCCGACATCTTGGTCCGAAGCCAAGCACTCTATCCAAGCTGAGTTACACGCCCCAAACTGTCAATTATTTTGACAACTGTTTAACCACGGCGATACTGCATCATCGCAGGATTTTAAGCTTTTCGTGGCCATGATTCATTCAAATGACTTCTGTTATTGGGGGATATTTGCGCTTATCACGGCCATTAAATGCCTTTGCAGCCGGGTTATTGACTTTCGTTGGCACCTTGATAACAATAAATTTTTATGGAGGATTTAACCTCTTTTCTTCTTCACTCGTTCCAATTGTTGCTTCCATTCTTGCTACTATATTTGCCACAGCTGCAGGAAACTCCATAAATGATTATTTTGATAGTGATATCGATCGAATCAATTCTCCTACCCGGCCCATACCTCTTGGTATAATCTCTAAAAATAGTGCTTTGAAATTCAGTATACTCCTATTTCTCCTATCAATACTCATCTGTTTGATACTCCCGCCTTTTGCAATTTTCATAGCAATACTCAATTTTGTTTTATTGATCTTGTACACTCCTTTGTTTAAGGGGATGCCCTTTGTAGGGAATTTCGTAGTTTCCTATCTCGGGGGGAGCACAGTTCTCTTTGGATCTGTTTCAATGGTTGGACTTGAGGCTCTTCAAAATCAAACATTATTAGTCCTCTTTTCCCTCATCATATTGTCTACATTTTCACGAGAAATAATCAAAGATATTGAAGATATGGATGGTGATCGGACCAAAACCCTCAAAACTCTACCTTTGGCAATTGGGACTACGCCCTCTCTAATAATCTCTGCAATATCTCTTTTG
>WTZT01000147.1 GCA_009889685.1 Candidatus Hikarchaeia archaeon HikBin4 | reverse complement strand
AAAATAGTTTGCACACTCGGACCTGCAACATCTGACAAATCTACTATCCATGGACTAATCGATGCCGGTATGTCTGTTGCAAGAATCAATGCTAGCCATGGATCCCCCCCCGAATGGGAACGTTATATCAATCTTGTTCGGGAGTCCGAAAAAGAATTTGAGAATTCTATCTCTATAATTTTCGATTTACAAGGTCCAGAAATAAGAACAACTTATTTGGACTCTCCTTTGTACTTGAACCCTGGAGACTCAGTTCAATTTGTCGAGGGCCCCGGATCTCCCCCTCTGACCATCGGCACTTCTCACCTCTTAACTGGAGTAGCTGTAGGTGATAATATTCTCCTCGATGATGGTAAAATTGAAACGACCATTATAGAAGTTACCTCCGATTCCATAACTGCCAAAGTTCTTTCTGGAGGTGAATTGACTAGCCAAAAAGGTATTAGCATACCTGGAGTTCGACTCAATTTAGATCCTGTCACCGAAAAAGACCGTAAAGATCTAGAATTTATCTCATCCCAAAATGTAGACTTCATAGCAGCTAGTTTTGTTCGAAACGCAGCTGATATATTGGCTATTCGATCTACGATGGAGGAATTCAATTTCGACCTCCCTATCATCGCAAAGATAGAACGATCTGATTCTCTGAAAGAACTAGATTCCATAATTGAGATATCTTATGGTATCATGATCGCACGTGGGGATCTTGGCGTTGAATGTCCTCTTCAAGAAGTCCCTTTAATCCAAAAAAGAATCATTCATAAATGCATTGATTCCGGAGTGCCGGTCATAACTGCAACAGAAATGTTAGATTCAATGATAACTTCCCCTCGCCCAACCCGCGCCGAGGCGTCCGATGTAGCAAATGCCGTTCTAGATGGAACTGATGCAGTCATGCTGTCTGGGGAAACTGCCATTGGTATTGATCCAATCGGCGTAGTCAAAACAATGAATGGTATTATATTCGAAGTAGAATCTAGCGATGAGCATGCAAACCTACTCGAACAACGTGTATCTTCAGTTGTTTCTTCCAATACGGGTGCACTTTCTAGATCTGCACGCTATTTAGCTAGAGATATTGGGGCAAGCGCCATAATCGTAGTTTCCGATTCCGGATACACTGCACTTAAAACATCGAAGTTTAGACCTAGTGTTCCCATATTTGCAGTTCTCCCTTCTGAAAATTTGTGCCGTAGACTTGCACTTTCTTGGGGAGTTTCTGCTAAACAAGAACTTTTACCAAATGAACAACCATTCGAAATAACTAACAACGCTGTTTCTCTAGCTTTGGCTTCTAAAATAGTACGTGACGGGGACACTGTTGTTGTAATTTCTGGAATGCTACCTCATCTCTCTTGGAATACTACAAAAACATTACAAATATACGTCGCATCTGAAATTATCGATAAAGGAGTAGGTATAGTTTCAGGACTAGTTTCCGGTCCTTTATTTCGATTGTCCCCTTCCAACATCGATTCTATTCCCGAAGGTGCAATTGTTTTCATTCCCCGTACTTTTACAGAAGAAATACCCGCATTAGCAAAAAAATACTCAGGAATTTTATACGAGAGTCCTGGATTGACTAGCTATGTTGCACTTATAGCCCGCGAACTAAACCTCCCCATGATAAGCGGAATCTCGCTCCCAGACTCTCTTTCAAATAAAACTATTGTAACTCTTGATGGGGGTAGGGGTCTTCTCTATTATGGTAACACCCTTTGATCGATTGATTTTTCATTTTTTATAACTTCTTTCCTCCTTTTTTCTCATCGCAAAAATTAAGTCCTTCACGGATAATTCGTTCTTGTGTCTATTTCATCCAATCCTCCTCAAATTTCGTTAGCTTTGATCTTACTCTTGGCGGGTATTATTTTAACCACGGCAGAGGCGATAGTCCCCGGTGCCCATTTCATAGTTTTAGGAGTTGCACTTATCTCAGCAGGTCTCCTTGGAATGGTTTTTTCTCCTTTAAACAATCCCATTGCACTTTCCATACTACTATTAATTTTCGGTGGGATTGCTCTATATCTTTTTAGAACATTAGATATATACGGGGGAAAAGGCCTTTTCCGAACATCAGACGTGGATAGTCTGCGTGACAAAACAGGATATGTTTCCGAATTGGTCACTTCAAAAGATGGAAAAGTAAATCTATACGACGGTGGATTTGATTCATTATATTCGGCTAGAAGTACTGGAGAAACTATCTCTGTAGGGGAGGAGATAAGAGTAGTAGACCCTGGTGGTGGAAACATGTTGGTAGTCGAATCTGTTGGAAAAAAATCTTAATTTTACTGACGTATCTATAGGCTTTAATACATAGGAGTCTAACCTAATTCCATGTTAGATTTACTACCATTACAAATCGGACTGATCCCTGCTATACCACTGTTAATCTTGGCGATTATTATCGTCTCACAGATGGTTATTATAGTAAATGCGTATGAGAAAAAAGCACTAACAATTTTCGGTGAATATCGTGGTTTATTAGAACCTGGAATCCGCTTCGTTCCACCCTTTGTTTCTCGTACTTACACATTTGACATGAGGACACAAACTTTAGACGTCCCACGACAGGAAGCAATCACTAGAGACAACTCTCCCGTTAGGGCAGACGCAGTTGT
>WTZT01000146.1 GCA_009889685.1 Candidatus Hikarchaeia archaeon HikBin4 | reverse complement strand
GTTTAATTAATCCATCTCCTGTTGCGTCCAGGCCTATAAACTTAGTAACTCGTTTTTTGAGTTCCGATGCAATTGCTGCACCGAGCCAACCAAGAAGAAATGCCCCTACAAGGAGACCGATTAAAATGCTAATAAGCCCATACTCACTGTTACCCTGCAAACCATCTTCAATAGTACCTAATTGAAGAATAAAAACGAAAAGAAACACAGCTGCGAATGCAATTGGCTGTTCTGAAATTAAAAGAAACTGTTTTGAGATTTGGGATGCATATCCTTTTTTGTCTTCTTTGGGTTTTTGAGCCATATGTCTATAAACTTAATAATAGTACAGAGATATCAAGGTTCCTATCGAAATTGACGAAAAATAATGAGTAGAGAGGACTATTTTTTATATTCTTGAGACCAGAATCGGTAGGAAATGAGCCAGGCCCCGAGTGAGAGTAGAGTCGCTTCAACCATCTCGGGTATTGCAATCCCTTCTTGGTATAAATCCAGCAAATAAGGCGCAACTATTTCGACAATGGATAAGAATGCCACTATTCCTATTATAATTAATAAAATTCCAAAGTTACGAGACTCCGATAAGTAGGACCCGCCTACTAGAGCCAACCCAATGGGTGTGGCGATGAAATAAATAGCCGCTACAGGGAAATGTAGTGCAGAGGGGATGGGCAATGCCCCGACTAATGCTAGGTTAATCCCGCCAATAAATATGAGGGAATAGCCTACCTTTGATACAATGGAATCTATTTGAAGACTTCGAGTTAGAATAACTAAAAGGGCCAGCCCAATTCCTGCCAATATCATTCCAGTATTGAATATGAAAATGTGTAAGACATTAGAAGGAGCAGAACGGGTGAGTCTACCAGACAGTTCGCCGACTCCAAGATCACTGAGGGCAAATTCGGTCCAATTAAACCAAGGTGCAAAATAAATTGCCACTATAACTGATAGAAGTCCAATAGCCGGTCCGAGTAATCCTGCATAAATACCCAGTCTACGTAAATTTGCTTTTTCGATTGACATACGTAGATGCCGTTGGTTGGGGAAGGGTATAAATCGGTAGGAATTGAGAGAAATTAGCGGGCTGCTGCTGCGACTCTTTCTTTTTCCTCTTTGTGACGTATTGCATAAGTGGATGCATCGTGTTCAGAAGCCCCAATTAATTGGGTTGCAAGTGCTTGATGCGCAGAAGTTTTTTTCTTGAAAGATGCGTTTTTAGTCCCTTCAGCGAGGAATTTTATTGCAAGATCTACACGACGTTGAGGAGATACATCGACTGCTTTTGGGATAGAAACACCGCCGTACTTCAAGCGGACAGTTTCTTCGCGTGGAGCGGCATTTTCTATTGCACGGACGAAAATTTGAACGGGATTTTCTTCAGTTTTTTTGTGAATTAAATCGAATGATTCTTTGAGTATTTGAGATGCTTTTTCTTTTTTTCCCGAGTTTTTTCCGGGAGACATAATTCGATTGACCAGGCGTTCCAACGAACTGATTTCTGATTTTTGAAATTGTTTTGCAGAGTGTTTTCCGCGAGAGTCGGAATATGGACGAAGTAGTATGTAACGCCGCAATCCTATGTCCGCGTATTCAATATCTTGAAGACTCCACTTACCAAATAAATCAGACATTGGTAAGATATTTGTTTCTTCTACAAGGGGATCGGCCTGGGATGTTTCTTCATTCATAATTAACGTACTGGTTTCTCCCGGTTTCCTCGAACCATTTCAAGAAGGCTCACACCATTAACTTGCTCTACTTTATAAGTCACACCTGAAAGATCTCCCATGGTTCTTCCAGTGGCACCACCGATCCCAGAAATAAGAACTTCGTCGTGTTCATCGATGAAAGAAATCGCCGCGTTTCCAGGGCAAAATGCAGTTACTTGTTTCCCATTTTTGATTAGTTGAACTCGAACACATTTTCGTATCGCTGAGTTTGGCTGTTTTGCTTCAATACCCACCTTTTCCAAGACGATTCCTCTACCTTGAGGTGCCCCATCCAAAGGATCGGATTTTTTACGCAGGCCTCTCGCTCTTCTTGCATATGTGGGATTTGACCACCGTTGTTTCTGGCGATCTTTCTTTAGTTTTCGTGCTGCGTATTTTCCGTTGGACATTATATTAGGTTGTTTTTCGAGTGTGCATATTTAAAGACCTTGCTTTTATGTTTTAGTGTAGAGTATTATTTTTTGTTTTGTTTTAGAAGGGTTTCGATTGTGGATTTAAGCTTATTTGCATAAGAAGTACTTATTCCTGGAAGTGCGCATAGGTCATCCTCTGATGCATTGGACAAAGACTCCAAAGTTGTGAATCCAGCTTCTGATAGTGCTTCTGCTTTTTTCGGACCGACGCCGGGTAGATCTGTTAATTTAAATGTAGATTGTTCCGATTCGGCAACGGGGTCGGAGGATTTCGGTGGAGAAGGAGGTTTTGGCTTGCTTTTCTTTTTGAGACCGGGTGGCACATGGGATCCAGGTCGCATTCGGAGTGAAACGTCTCCAGTCCCCAACTTGATTGGTTTACCTACAATGACGTTTTCAGTTACTCCATTCAAATCGTCAGTTTCCCCATATACTGCGGCTTCGATTAAATGATTTACAGTTACTTCGAACGCCGCTCGTGCGAGAACGGATCCTTTGGTTCCAGATACACC
>WTZT01000145.1 GCA_009889685.1 Candidatus Hikarchaeia archaeon HikBin4 | reverse complement strand
TGAACCCGCTTTTACATCGCTAATTGTATATTGGACGTTTCCATTCTGCTCATATTCAACCAACATCTCTGCAGCACCTTCGTCAATCAAACCTCCCATTTGATTTATCTTTTCCTGCACTGCATTTTCAACCCCCTCTTCTACCTCTTCGGGCCCATTCGATTCTTTGTTGTTCACGCTGTCCATTTTTAAGTTATTCCTCACTACTCGCACACTGGTGAAAGGTTTATCGCCTCATTTGCAATGAATCTCGAAACAAAACCCTCTTTACAAAAAATCTTGTACTATTACATCCTGTCCAATTAGGGTAGTGGACATCCTACTGGCTTGCGGAGCCAGTGACTCGGGTTCAAATCCCGGATTGGACGTTTCTGGGTTTGGTACACATTTCTATACTCTCTATTCAAAACGAGTACACTAAGTAGGAGTAATGGCTCCATTTGTAGGAGGATAATAAAATGTCAATTGACCCATCAAAACTCACAGTCGGTAATTTAATAAAAGAAATTTCAGGTGTAGCGGACATAAAAAAATTAAAAGAGATTTTAGTGGCAGAGGAAAAAAACAAAAATCGCAAAGGCGCATTAGAAGGAATTCAGGAACAAATTGAATCGGTTGAATCTCTTGGTCCAAGTGGAATCGCTGCACCAGCTGCATGGTATAAGTCAAAATATGGTAAAACAGCATGCTATCTCCTGCTCATTGGTCTCGTCATTTACGGGATAACTTACTTACTTTGAATCTAATCATAAAGCAGACCGATTGGACGTATATTATTCATGAAATTACTAATCACAAATCAAAGCAAAAGTGAAAGAATTGTTCGGGCTGCGATTGCACTTATATTTTTAGGAATGCCAATCGCGATGGATTCAGGATTACTACTCATTGTCTACCTTTTTTGTGGATTTGGACTGATGTTTAATGCAGTTACTGGGAATTGTTATTTTTACAGATTCCTCGGCTACAGTAGCTGTCCAGTATAGCCCCCTCACAATAGCAAAGGGCATGTCTCTCGCACAACCTTCATACTAACATGACTTGTGATAATCCCCACTGCCAGTGCGATCCCTGTACATGCGACCCTTGTCTTTGTACAGAAGAAACACCCTGCAATTCGTGATAGTTTACACCAAATAGATCACGGTGTTATCTAGACTTATAAACCACTCATCGATTTCTCTGGCAGCTAAGTTATTTATCCGGGTGTTTTCCAACTCCTTCTCATCGATTATTTGCTTTAACGTAGCTTGATCGATATCTCCATTTTTTAATTTCCAACTGCAGTTTGGACACAAGACAATTAGGTTAGCCAGCGTATGTGCCCCTCCATCTTCGAGTGGCTTGATATGGTGTACTCGTGGAGATTCTCCATGTAGATTCAACGTACAATGTTCGCACCGCTGCTCGCACCTCATAATTACCCCCCGTTCAACCCGCTTCCGTATGGCCCAACCTCCTGGCATGATAGACACTAACTATCATAATCTACACCCATTTATAGTTTTCGCACCTAACACATATTATTAAATTGGAAAAAATATTTATGAGCTCAGAAAATCGAATCGATCCTATTTGTGGCATGGTTGGAACCATCCCTGCTCATGGCCACTATTTTTGTAGTGAACATTGCATAGAAAAATATGAACAAAACGATCTATCATCTAGATCATCTAACCGGGAGAAACTCCCTGCAATATTGCTAGTTGGAATTCTATTAATTGGAGGAATATTCTGCATATATAATAGAGAATTTATGACTTACTTTATGGGGATTATACTTATCGGCCTATCAGTACTCAAACTGTGGGATTGGAAGGGATTCTCAAATGCGTTTCAGACGTATGATATAATTGCAAAAAGAAGCAACTTGTATTCCAAAGCATACCCCCTCTTGGAAATGTCGATCGGGATTGTATTGATATCTCAAATGTTCACTCGTTTTGTCGCGATGATATTGGCAGTGGTTGTTTTTGTGAGCACCGTGGGAGTTGTACAAAGTATAATCACTAAGAATGAAATTAAATGTGCATGCATGGGAACAAAAATCAAGGTCCCAATGACAACCCTCACTCTTGTAGAAAACACGATTATGTTTTTGATGGCCATTAGCCTACTAATTTCCTCGCCCTTTGTGATACAATAATATAATACTATACTTTTGGTCGTGCCTGCAGTAGCTTCTGGCACTTAGCCTCCCAGTATATCTATAAACTCTCCCCACCTATGACCTGCAAATGTGTTGCAGTGATGTCCCCCATTCACACGGTAAGCCAGGCGAGAAAACCCCTCGATCCTAATGCAATCCTTGCAGTTGCATGGCAATTTCTCGGAGAACCTTCTCTCATGGTATATCTATAAGGTTGCCACCTTTGGCGGTGGCTGTGGGTCATGTATAATATAAAGTTTACCCACTACTTTTTTCAACTTCTACTATTTCTATAGTCCCTGTCATCTCTTCATGATAACTGCAATGGTAGTCGTATGTACCTGGCTTAATGAATGTCCACATCCACTGTTCACCCGGCCCGATTGGCCCGGAATCAAACTCCCCAGTATCTGAAGTAATCGTGTGCGGCTTGTCGTCGTTGTTGACCCACGTAATCTGAGGGCAGGGGAAACAACTTCCTCTATACCCTTATACCCACTCCGTGGTTAATGTCTGCGGACCAAATGCCTTGTCCTTAA
>WTZT01000144.1 GCA_009889685.1 Candidatus Hikarchaeia archaeon HikBin4 | reverse complement strand
GTATAGTTACCGCTACACCCACCGATTCTGCTATATGCGCGATTCCTAGTGCAGAAGCCATCGCATCGGGATCTGGATTAGAATGAGTCAGTATCACAATTCTTTCCAATGTACCAAGTTTCTTTTTCAAAACTCGACCATTGGGCCGTGTTATTCTATACTTATTCACCAAAATTATCAATAGGACTATAACAGCTCCAATTGCAACCAGCACTTCTATCCTCACGACCTCACCTGACATTTTGATAATAGAAGTGAGACTTTGTAGGATGGCTGAAATCAAACTCATAATAATTTCTCTAATCATATGGCATTTTCCTTAATTTCTCTACTACAAAGAGTTTCTACGGACTTAATTACCATTCCCATTATCCCCATACTAGATTAAACTTTCTCCATCAAATATACTTGGGTCATATTTTATATCCATTAATGTCAAGATAGTTGGCGTTATATTATACAAATTCGACCCTTCTATCGATACTCCGGGCCTATCTATAATCAATGAAGCGTTTTCAAACGTATGCATACCATTTCTAGGTCCTTTTCCAAATACATCTTCTTTTTCTCCAAATCCTGCCTTTAAATCAAAACCATCATTCGGCAGTGCCACCAAATCTGGTGCAATTTCCATTTGATCTCCTTCAAAAATATCTTCATTAATTTCAACACTTTTCATTACTTTCTCTCCTTCTGGACCTTCTATCCCTAGTAACATTTCTCTCAATTCTTCACGTACATTTTCATAATCTTCTAGCTTGATTTTTCCATCAAGTTCTCTGTCCTCTAAATTTATATAAAATCTACCTGGGATCAGTGAATATCCCCTAGACTCCGAAGAAACGTCCTCGAGACTATTTTTCCTATTTTTCCTATAATCTATCCAACCCGCCCTCCGAAGCCACTCATTTGCGTGGAATTCATATTTCAATTCTGTAAAACCATGATCAGAAGCTATTATCATAGTTGTATCCTCTGCCAACAATTCTTTTAACTGACCTATATATCCATCCAATATTCTGTAAAATTCGAGAAATTCTCTAAAATACCTCCCCTTCTGCTGGTAATCCCCATATAAGAAGTGATTCACCCTATCTGTCGTCATGAATACTCCAAAAAATAGATCCCAGTCATCTTTCTCAATAAAATGCTCAAATGATTCGAAACGCTTCTCAAGTGTAAATAGGGCATCTTGTAAAAACGCCGTTTTATCTTCTTCATGACCCAACTTCGAATCTACATCAATTCGATATCCTATCGACATTAAATATTCTTTTAGTTCTTGTGGAGTTGCCGCACTCTCTATCGAAGTAGACAGAAATCCAGATACCATTCTTTGTATCCCTTTTTCAGGAGGGTATGTAACAGGAACGTTCATCACAGTTGCCTTTTTCCCCGTTTCTGTAACCCATTCCCATACCCGCTTAGACTTGACGTTTTTCCCCATCGGAATGTACGTCTCGTGACTTCCAATCTTTCTTTCTTGGAATCCATATACTCCTGTTGACCCTGGGTTCTTCCCAGTGGTGATGCTAGGCCAACAAGCACTAGATTCTGGAGGGATTATACTTCTAATCGCACCTGAAGACCCCTGTTCTGCAATCACTGTTATGTTTTCAAAAACATCTGGATTTTCTGTTATAAGAGAATGTGGGACCCCATCAATTCCAATAAATGCTACCCTTGGGCCATCTTTCCTGCGCAAACGATCAAATAATCCCATAAACCTGATATTCTCGTCTATTCACGTATATCTCCACTCTGAAAAGCCCTGTTTTTTTCAACTAAACTTCTCCAAATAAAGTTCCATCCCCCTGTTAATAGCTCCAATAGCAGCAGATTTGCCTTCCCATCCCAATATTTGAACGGTTTTTCCTGGTTCAAGATTTTTATACGTTTTAAAGAATTCGCCTATCTCATTTTGTATCTGCTTGGGGACGTCTTCTATGTCTTTCATGTGATTAAACCGAGGATCATTCACTGGAACTGCTATCACCTTGTCATCTCGTTCCCCACTATCGTTCATTTTCATCAGTCCAACCGGCCGTGCACTAATAACACACCCCGAAAATGTGGGATCTCCCACCAATACTAGTACGTCTAGTGGATCTTCGTCATCATACCATGTCCTTGGAATAAACCCATAATCCCCCGGATAGTGTACATTCGAGTGGAGCACTCTGTCGAGAAAAATGGCCGAAAAATCCTTTTCGTATTCATATTTATTTCGTTCACCTTTGACGCATTCTACCACCGCGTATACCTCTTCAGGTGGATTTTTTCCTGTGTCTAAGTCTTTCCATAGATTTCCCATGATCCTTAGATATGTAAGCAGGCAAAAAGATGTTACTATACAATTTTTCTGTTTAAATCACCCCCTACCCACCCGAATCTTAAAGCTATCTTAATTCCTATCTCAAACGTGTCCCTCGATAAACACCTCGAGGGTTTCGAACCCACTCTACAAGATAAACGTAAGAAACTCGCAAAAGAAAAATCCTATGCTATCTTAAATCACATAAAAGATACTCGGAAACTATTCGATTCTTTCCCAATCAAAGAGAATTTGTTTGGGAGCACTGCGCCCTCTGTTTTTGTAGGGCGATCAAATTATCCCAATGTTTCGACAGGGATTCTTGCTCCGTTGAATCCCGAGTCTGATGCCTCTAATTTTGCCACTAGTAGTGATTGGTACCACAAAAATCTCCAAATTGAAGATATTCTC
>WTZT01000143.1 GCA_009889685.1 Candidatus Hikarchaeia archaeon HikBin4 | reverse complement strand
CCCGTACCCATCCCGAACACGGAAGATAAGCCCGCCTACGTTCCCTTGAGTACTGGAGTGCGCGAGCCTCTGGGAAATCCGGCCCGAAAGGGTGATTCGGTTATGTGCTGAGGGGTGTAAGATTAGTACGTGCTGGGTTCGTCCCGGCGGAAGGTTAAGTACCCTGTCGACGCATATAACCAGTCGTTCGCTGCCTTTCCATTCATATTTCCATACTTCTAGCGACAGCGGTGCTTTTTTTCTATATACTTGATCACAATGGTTAACTATTCAAGGCGAAAACATGACCCTGCGCATAGGTGGCAGAGTGGTTACGCGTCCGCCTGCAGAGCGGATATACGCCGGTTCAAATCCGGCCCTATGCTTATCTCTCTAACTTGTAATTTCCTATTCTTCAAACAGAAAGCCATTCTCTAAATCTTCAATTGTGTCAATATCACATAGGACTCCTTTATCACCCGTCTCAACTAGGCTCATTCCAACATTTTGAATAAAAGAATTCCCCCCTTCATCTCCTCTTAGCACTTCTTCAAGGGCATCCAATACAGAAGATCTAAACAAAACTGGATTTCCTTTTTTTCCTCCACATCCTGCAACAAATATTTTTCCAATTTCTTCATCCCCTTGGGCAAAAATGAGTTTATCAATACTACTACTTTTCACAAATGGCATATCTCCAAGAGCAAATAATACGGCCTCTTCTTTTGAAACGGCTCTCAATCCCCTCCGTACTGAAGTCGATTGGCCCACTCTCCAATCTCCATTATATAAAAATTCTATATCCAAATGAGATAGTTCTTTTTCTACCAAATCTTCCTGATATCCCGTAACTACTTTTACAGATTCTACTCCCGAATCAATTAAATTTTGAGCGGCAATTTCGATTATAGATCGCCCCTCTATTTCAACAAAAAGCTTGTTTCGTTTCCCAAATCTAGAGCTATCTCCTCCTGCTAATAATATTCCCAAAACACTGTGATTTATTTGTTCTGATATGGTCATTTTATTGCTGTATATGGGACGACTTTGACAATACTCCCTTTTTCAACATCGTTCACCATTATGAAAAACCCATCTGCTTGAACTGCCCGGGTACTAGATGACAACACACTAGAATTAAAAATCTCATCAAATATCTGTAATGGGGAATCTACATGTCCTAGTGGTATTACCCTTTCTCCATCCTTTTCAAACACGACCGGTACGATGTATTCGAACCCTTCTCTGCTTACCTTTAAGCTACGAGAAAGCTCCGCATCAATTGTAGGAAACCTTTCCAATCCTACAAAAAATGGACGAAGAAACAGTATTGAAACTGTATACGCCCCTATTGGTTTTCCTGGTACTGCAAAAACAACTGAACTGCCAATACTTGCCATTGTAATTGGTTTCCCCGGACGAACCAACACCCCTTGAAAATGAATTTCTCCAAGATTTGAAATAGCCTTTACCACATAATCCTTTTTTCCCACACTTGTTCCCCCTGTGGTTATTACTACATCATATTTTTTCGAGAGCTCTTCGATCCGTTTTTCAACAATTTCGTATTTGTCTGGAACACTACCCTCATATGTCGGATTCCCCCCCCACGAAGCTACTAGGCCACAAAGCATAGCCGAATCTAGATCTTCATGTTTTCCTTCATAAATTTCTGTTCCAGTAGCTAGAATCCCGACCGAAAACGGAGAACGAACTTTGACATTTTTATACCCTATATCTAGTAATAAAATCGCATCTTTAGGCGCCAAAATCGTGCCATTTTCAAATAGTTTTTCGCCAACAGATACATTACTTCCCTTCGCATATACGTAAGTCCCACTAGAAATTCCATCTCCGACTAGTTCTTTCCCATCTACACTTGCATCTTCTTGTTTTAACACCGCGTCTGCCCCCGCCGGAAGGACCGCACCTGTGGATATTCTAACCGCCTGCCCTGGAGAAATAGATCTAGGAGAATCCTCTGGAAAAACCACATCAACGAGTTCAAGTGGATATTTATCATTCGAATTAATCGCATACCCATCCATAGTCGCATGATTTTGTGAGGGAAGGTTCACTTCTGATATGATGGACTCTGCTAAAACACGACCACCAATTGCATCCACTGCAATCGATTCTGTAGATCTATCTGAGAGTAATTGATCACGCACAGCCGCTATTTTTAAACTAGCTTGAGACCGTGTCACCATTTTTTGATTAGACATATTCTTCAAATATTCCTTGAAGCCCTACCAAAAAACTCTTGACGGTATGTTTTCTGAATATATGTATGGAGAAAAAAATATGAGTGTGCATGATATAACTCTAATCGTCAATAATACTGAACATAAGCTGATTATTGAATCGAGGAGACTTCTGATCCATGCACTCCGAGATGAGTTGGGCTACACAGGTCCAAATGTGGGGTGTGAATCTAGCCTTTGCGGTGCTTGCACAATCCATATAGATGGAGCTGCAGTGAAATCTTGTACAATTCTAGCCGTGCAAGCCAACAATGCAGACATCACCACCGTCGAAGGCCTAGCTCAACATGACGAATTGCATCCCATTCAAGCAAGCTTCCAAGAAGAACATGGACTTCAATGTGGATATTGCACCCCAGGAATGATGATGACTGCACTAGATTTCCTCAAACATAATCCCGACCCCTCTCGTGAAGAAATACGTGAAGGATTGGAATGAAACCTCTGCCGGTGCACTGGCTACCACAACATAGTTAATGCGGTCGAATCC
>WTZT01000142.1 GCA_009889685.1 Candidatus Hikarchaeia archaeon HikBin4 | reverse complement strand
AGCCATATCGAAGGGATCTCCACTTATTTTCACATAAAATTTCAAGTCGGTGGGATTCTCCAGATTCCCCATCATCATATCGTTCGGAGAGATCGGATAATAGATAATAGAGATACTCTAAAAGGTGTGCTGATCGTTCGGTCTGAGTTTGAGCATCCATAATTCTGATTTCGACAGTTCCATTTTCAGTATGAGGACGAACGTCATGCCAAAGTGCCCCTCGGTCGAAAATTGAATTGGTTTCTACCATTAAACGCTCGAAATGTAGATAATCAGACATATTAGAAAATTCGGCAGGCATACCAGTATTAGGTAGAGACTCAAAAATGAGTGCCCGTGCAGATTCTAGACCGGTATCGAATCCATTCCAATACGGAGAATTCGAAGAAAGGGCCAACAAAAGAGGGAGTGAAGGACGACATTGGTTCACTATCCATATTGCTTTTTCGGCATCATCTACACCAAAATGGACATGTAAACCCGCGGTGGTGTTTCTGTGTTGAGGGTATTGTATTCTGTCGAGTTGAGCCACATACCTAGGAGACTCTACGTGTTCAAGTTCTCTCCATAGTGCCGCGGGATGCAGTCCGGAAACTGCTAACTCGAATCCATAATTTTGAACGTGCGAGCGTATGTCTTCTCTCATTTTTAATAAAGCTGAATTGGCTTCTTTAAGGTTTTTCGATACAGGAGTTCTGCATTCAATTATGAATTTGAAGAGTTCGTGATCAATATTATTCTTAAGAAAACCAGGAGCATCAGATCCTTCCGCGATTGAACCGGTCGTGTTGACAGGCTTCCCCATAGAGTCTACAATGAAGTACTCTTCTTCAATGCCAATAGTCCCAAGTTTGTTGAAATTAGTTGTAGAGCCTAGTTTCATTGAATATAGTTAGCAGATATGGGGATAAAAATTAACTCATTTCTAGGGAAGGGGCTCTGCGACAATGGCCAAATGGTCTTTATGGTGAGAAGTAAGTTTTTTTGTTTTGAGGATAGCGTATTCCTGGGATAAATCTTCTATAGACGATTTGAAAATAATGCCAGGGTGGGTAACAACATTTTCACTCCTTGCTTTAATTACGAGGAAAAGTTTTCCAGTGGGAGAAAGGAATCTTTTGTTTTCGAGGGCTATTTTAACTTGCCCCCTAGTAGCGACGTCTTGTATCAATAGGTCGATATTTGATTCCACGACATGTGAATAAGTTTCAGGACGTCTAGCGTCTTTTAGTAAAGGGATAATATTTGTTCGGGATCGTGCCACATTAAGGAGATCCCTCATTGGTTGGGGTGAAAATTCAACCGCGTAAACTATAGATGCAACGTCGGCAACGTGGCTGACTGTTGTTCCATTTGCGGCGCCCAAATAAAGGACTTTTACGTTTTTAGACAGGCCAACGTCAATATCTTGGGTGATGACGGACCCAAGTTTAGATCTAGTAGGATCCCATGCACGCCACCCATTTTTTGTCGATTCTCCATAAACATGAGGACCTTTTGTGACCAAGTGGGTCTTTCCTCGAATGTTTAAATATTGATAGTCAACAGAAGGGGTCATTTGTTGCCACCACGGGATCTAATTTGGTCCATTTTTTTAAGGAGATCGGAATGCAATTCGGGATTCAAAGTGCCAGAATAATAATCCACCCGAGCAGCAATTGAAAGTTTACCAGATAAAGCACGGGCAGCATTTCCTCTTAGACTGGGGTGAGTTTTGGAAATATATTCATGAGTATATATGACACCGTGCTTGGGGGATGTGGCACGCCCCCTGAGATGGGCAAATAATGCATTTTCTGCCCCGAGAACTTGCAGAGTTCCGGATGGTTTTTTTGCCAATTTTTCTAAACTCCCAGCTATTGAAATTAATCTTGCTGCTAGAAGAGGACCAGCCATTTGTGTTAGATTTGGTGCGATATGGGGCATTTCAGATTCTATGAAAAGTGCAAGTTTTTCACGCTCAGTAGATAGAGAGTTCAGTTGATTATGAAGGGAAAAAATGTGTGCATGGAAGTGAGAATGATGGGATTGTGTAGAAATGGTTTCGAGAGAATTTGATATATCCTGGGATAGGCCAGTATAGTCCCCGAGCCACTCCGAGAGTCGAACGGTAAGTTCATTCTCTATTCGAGAGTAATCATCCACGGTTCGGATTGCGTGAGAGATCTGTCTGTCGGGGGTTTGGGTTAGATCGGATGCAGATTTTTGAGCGGCCTGAAATGCTGAATCATATAAACGAGAGTAGTATTCTTCGGCTGTGGAGGCATAACCACATTCTATGGCCATAGAAGGCCAGGAGCGGGGAGAAATGCAAGATCCTTCTTCTATTTCAAGTGACTCAGAGAGAGTACTTTCAGGAATGGTTTGGTAAAACCAAGCACTTTCTATGCCTTCATGATCCATATACCGGCTAACTCTTTATTCACTTAAAATGTCGCGTTTATTGGTTTTGAGACAAAAGGGGATTAACCTAAGTTCGTCGGTAAAATATCATTAGATACCATATGGTTGTTTTGATTGACAATGAAATTGCGAAGAGAGTATTGGATAGAAGAGAAGCCATAGATTCTATAGAAAATGCATTTAGGCAACTAGGTAGCGGGGACGCTACTTTTCTTTCTAGGACAGATATAGTATCTCCAACAACACTAGGAGATTATTTTGCATGGGGATCGATGACAGGTGCCATGATAGACCCTCCAAGATTGGCCCTTCGTTTTAAATCGGATGTCATAAGATACATAGATCGGGGAGGATATTTTTCAGAGGAAAAATT
>WTZT01000141.1 GCA_009889685.1 Candidatus Hikarchaeia archaeon HikBin4 | reverse complement strand
AAACTATTGGAAGAAGGACAAAGATACTCTGCAATTTCTACTGGTGAAACTATAGTCCTAGAAGACGTTGTAGATTTACTGCTTCAGTCTGCCATAAAAAGTCTTCTAGTTGCTCTATCTCTCACAGCAGCTTTCCTAGTTTTTATATATTGGTTACTAGATCGGCGTCCCTTACTAGGTCTGATCAATGTATTCCCCATTATAGTTACGGTGGCCTTAGTAGGTGGGAGCATGCGCTTAGCAGGACTCTCTTTCGACGCTTTTACAGCAACTGTACTAGCTTTAACCGTCGGACTCGGAGTTGATTATTCAGTACATATAGTGCATAGATTCGTCGATGAATATGACTCAAGTAATGATCTTTTCGAATCTCTCAACCGAACATTACAAGGTACCGGGGGTGCCCTCACTGGGAGTATGCTCACAACAGTATTTGGTATCGGGGCACTCTATCTCGCCGTTTTCCCTGCTATTGGTTCTTTTGGACTTCTCACCGCATTAAGCGTCTTGTATGCCTATCTTTCTTCTATTATTGTTCTCCCTTCTTTACTCGCACTTTGGGCAAGAATAGCTTAGTCATTCACCTGCAGCTTCAGGAAGGTGGATTTAATAGCATAGACATCGGCGTTCGATTATGGAGCGTGCAGACGTAGCTGTCATCGGAGGTGGTCCCGCCGGAGCCATAGCAGCAAAATCAGCAGCATCTCATGGTGCAAAGACGATCTTATTCGAAAAAGGCGTCCCCCGTGAGGATAGAAAAAATATTGGACCCGATTCCACTGATGCGGCTGGAATTCTAGACTATTGGGTCGATTTAATGCAACTTGATCCTTCAACATTTCCCGAAGGTATCCTCCTTCGGCACCTTGACTGCGCAGAATTCATCTCACCTTCGGAAAGTGTTTGTTTATACAAGACTGGGATCAAATCTTCATATCCCCATTTTGGATATACTTATAATCGAACGAAGTTCGACGATTGGATGCTTGAAAATGCTATTTCTGCAGGGGCGGATTGCCGAATTGGAGATACTGTTCGCGAAGTAGTAATTTCAAAAACAGGCCCCCATGAATTAATCTTAAGAAGTGGGGAATCTCTTTTAGCAACTAATCTAATTTTATCCGACGGACCGCAACGAAGCATCACTATAGGCGTATTGGATCAGTTCCTCCCCACCGGGGTGGCGACAAAAGCACTTGGAACTACGACCGCAAATCATATCGCTTATCAAGAATATCGAGAAATACCAGAAGATTTATTCGAACCAAATAAGATTAAATTTTGGTGGGGATATATACCCGGCCACACAGCATATCCTTGGATCTTCCCAAACGAAGGTAACATTGCTAGAATCGGTATTACTATGCCAATTGGAATGGACATCGACGCCATCTCCAATCGAAATTCTTACTTGTTGCTTCAACCCGAAGACACCCAAATACCACGGTGCAGTGATTATATCGAACGTCTTCTTTCATTTGTTTACCCCGATTTAGATTTATCCGATTTCCCCCTCGTGAAACAAAAGGGAAAACGAAAAGGAACTGAAACCTACCCCATCTCTTCCACCCGCCCCATAGATTCTCCAGTCCACGCTAATATAGCCATCACTGGCGGTGCGATGGGGGCTACATCTGCTTTCCATGAGGGGGGTGCACACGTCGCTATTCGAACCGGACAAATAGCTGGAACACTTGCAGCCCATGGGTCATTGAAACAATACAATACTCAATGGAAAAGTGCAATTGGAACTGAAATTCGTAGGAATGTTGCATTTGCCAATCTCGTTCGTGGATTCAGTCCAAACGATTGGGACACTGTATTCCGAATCACCAATAGAGTTCTAGATGGGGGCGATACCAGCTCTGCTTTATCTGCACTCCGAAGAGCAGGTTTTGGGGGATTCAAACTTTTAAGCGCCTACAAAAAAGAAAAATTCACACTCCGAGATGGGCGTTATGTACAAATAGCCGAATCAGATTACCTCTCTCCCTGATACTTATTTAACATGAATAAATCTCCTAAAAAAAAGATTTCTGCTACCTCCAATTCTATGTTGAATTTATACACCCACTATGGACGAACTCATCATTTCCACATTTTTTGTGGAATAATTGGAACTCTTCTCGGACGCTTTTCTGGTCTATTACCTGCATTTTTCTTAGGCCTAACAATCGATTTAGTCTTCTTCGATCAGGGTCTCCCTTCTTCTTATATATTCTCTTCCCAACTCAAATCGCTTTCCCCATCTTCAACTCTTATACTTTTTTCTGGAATAATCGCACTATCATTTTTTCTCGGAGCAGTTTCAATGTGGATTGGAGATCGAGGTTGGAATGCATTTGCCCAAGAAATCCAACATGCACTTCGGACAGACACGTATGATGCTCTCCAGAGATTATCAATGGATTTTTTCGAGGATTCTAGAACTGGGGAGTTATTGAGTATCATTAACAATGATGTCAATCAATTAGAAGACTTTCTTAGTACCAGTTTTAGTGACGCACTTAGACTTGTAGTGATGGTTATTGGAGTGGGTTTCATTCTATTTTTACTTAACCCCGAACTCACCATTGTGGCCATGTTCCCAGTTCCTATAATTGCAATTTTAGCCTATCTATTTGTTAGGAACATTCATCCAAAATACGTCTCAATGAGATCCAGCGTTGGAGGATTGACTTCGAGATTAGAAGATAATCTCAGTGGTATTGAGGTAATCAACACAGAATCCACCAAACCCTATGAAAAAGGTAGGGTATCTGACTCTTCATCTGAGTATTACAATAC
>WTZT01000140.1 GCA_009889685.1 Candidatus Hikarchaeia archaeon HikBin4 | reverse complement strand
GATTGCATTTACACTAGATGCAGATATGAGATCTAGAGTCCAATTGCACGAATACATAAGGTATACTGCTATCGCTAATCCTCATGCACGTTTAGAGTTGGTTGAACCAAGGGGGCATTTTAAATTTGAAAGAAGTACGGAGGAAAAACCAGCTATAACTGAACCGATCCGCCCACATCCCCATGGCATTCAAGTAGGATATTTAATTAAAATGTGTGAGAATTCGGGGACAGAGTCTATGTTGAAATTTTTGCAGGGAAAGTTTTCTAGTGTTGGACAGAAAACTGCGAAGGAAATAATAAGTAGATTTAAAGATATGCACTATGGCAGAGAAATGAAATGGGAAGTCCCAGAGTTAGAAGGGATAAAAAATGAACTTGAATCTGGCTTTTCTTCAAAGGGGTTGCCAATTTTAAAAATGCCAACAAAAGCTATCGGTCGTATAAAAAATAGATTGGCAGAAAAGGACCAAATCACATATATAGAATTTGAAAATTTAATGAAAGAGAGTCTAAATTCAGTTGAAGACACTCCAAAGGATAGGTTGGATGGAGAATCTCAAAAAGTTGTTAGAAATATTATTTGGAATAGATTTAAAGAGATCCAGATATTGTATCTTATTGGATTGGTAGATAGGGTAACAGATTCTCGAAAAGAAGAAGAGTTAGTCCGAAAAGTTTCGAGTAAAATTGTACGTGTTTTACAGAGGAAGACATCTAGAGGTAGAATAACCAAAGATGGATTGGAACAATGTATTTTAGAAATGAATGATAAAAATGATGGACGGCCTATTGCATCTATTGGAGAAGTTTCGAGGGAGAAAATAGTAAACGAAATTTGGAATGAATTTAAAATTATTGAGGATCCCATTCCAGATATGTCAGTGCTTAAGAAGAATAAAAATGCTATGGCAGATTTGGCTATTGCAATGCAATTGACAGATGTAAGAGCACCTCCAACTAAGTGTCTTTCCCCGATCGGGGTGGATAACATAGAATCGGGCTTGCGTAAAGAAGTAGATGCAGAATTCTTTTCATCAAATGGTCGTGAGGCGATAGCATATGGAGGAGACCCAATCGTAATTGAAGCCGGGTTAGCATATGGAGGAAATTTGGAGAAAGAAAGTTCGATCGAGCTAGTTCGTTTTGCAAATAGAGTGCCACTAGTTTATCAACAAGGGGGATGTGCGATTACAGAAGTAGTAAAAGGCATTGATTGGAGAAATTATGGGTTGGATCAATCGAAGGGTAAAGGAATGCCAAGGGGACCTATGAGTTTGATAGTTCATGTAGCTTCAACAAACGTTCCATTTACAAGTGAATCGAAAGACGCAATAGCAAAAATTCCAGTGATAGAAATTGAAATTGAAAAGGCTATAAGAGATGTATCTAGGAAGCTCAAGAAATATCTACAGAAAAGAGATGCATTTCAAAAGCAAAAATTGAAGCAAGATGCACTTGCATATATCCTTCCTAAAATTGCAGAAAAAGTGGCAAAAATAACAGAAAGGGAGATGCCACCAATTGAATTAGTTCTTGCCAAAATAATAGGTAAGGTAGTTATTTCTCGTGTTCGAAAAGAGAATAAAATAGAATTGATTATTAACAACTATACGGGTGAAAACTTAGAATTGGAGATAACAGAAATCATATCTAGAATACCAACTGAAATTTCAGAAGGTTCTGTGGTAAATATAGGGAATGAATGGTTTATAAAATGGTTCCCAAATATTAAGAAAAGTGAATCCAAAAAATTGTCGTATATGGTAGAAGAGGGTGCCAAATTTGATGTAGATGTCAAAGGGATTGAAAGAGAAAAAATGGTACTAGAAATATGAGTTCTAAAGGGCACAAAAAACTTACTGAAATTGCAGAGAAATTTTATGATCAATTTGCAGAAGGGAATGTTCCTTCAATGGAATTGCCAACTAGGAATAAATCCAATATAGTATATGACGAAAATTTGAAAGTGTGGGTCTATGGAGAAAAGAATACGACTAGAATTGCAAACAATATAGGGGGAGCGAGGAAATTATTAAAAGCTGCGTTTACGATTGAATTTTTGACTAAGCAGCTTAATGAAAATAGATCTTCTACATTGAGAGAATTGTACTATATATCAGAAAGTTGGAACGAAAAAGAAGCAAAGTTTATGGCACAAGACGAATCTAACCAACTAATTGAAGATCTAGAGATAGTGTCAGGAGTAAAGCGGGAAGATTTCCACATGCGTCCTGAAGAATCGGGTGCGACTGTGATTGGTCCTCTTAGAATTAAAGAAAAAACGCGAAAAGGAGAACGGGAAATTCACTGTCAAGAGGATGTTGGAGAGGGTGGTTATCAAATTCCAGCAAATACAGATAGGATCAAATTTATAGACCACTCTGCGGACTTCGTTATAGCGGTTGAGACAGGGGGTATGCGAGATCGCCTAGTGGAGAATGGATTTGATGAAGATTATAATTCCATTGTTGTTCATTTGAAGGGACAACCCGCCCGGGCTACCAGGAGATTAATAAAGAGATTAAACGAAGAGCTTGGTCTTCCAGTATTAGTTTTTACAGATGGGGATCCATGGAGTTATCGAATTTTTGGATCTGTTGCGTATGGATCCGTCAAGAGTGCGCATTTAAGTCCAGAACTTGCCACCCCTGCGGCACAATTTGTTGGGATTCAACCAATAGACATTATAGAATATGACCTCCCTTCAGATCAATTGGCTGATGCAGATATAAATGCGTTAAAAAGCGAGCTTGATGATCCAAGATTCCAGAGTGAATATTGGATTGAACAGATAGAACTACAGCTTGAATTGGGTAAAAAAGCAGAACA
>WTZT01000014.1 GCA_009889685.1 Candidatus Hikarchaeia archaeon HikBin4 | reverse complement strand
CTCCATATACTGATAAGATTTACACGCCCATCGGTCTTGATATTGGTGGTGGTTCCCCTTACCAAATTGCCACAAGTATCATTTCTGAAATCCTCTCCGCACATAACCACCGACCATCCGGACATTTGCGAGATCGGCAAGGTCCAATCCACGATAGATAATAGATCTCGAAACGAAAAGAAACCGCTTTACGAGATGCATTCTTCTCTTCGCCATGCAACGACGGACTGCAGCTATTTATGCGGCGCTATTACTCCTTCTTGCAGCCGGATCTTACGCAACTATAGGTGCAGTAGAAGCACCAGTAATAACAATTGATAGTCCTGAATATTCTTACGTATCAGGCGATCAAGCCTCCTTAAACAACAAAATTTACACAGTAGCTGCAGTGACTAGCGATTTCGCAGAATTAGAGTGGACAGATGAATCTATTATAAAAACCGAAACGTGGGAAGAATATGATACGGTCAAAATAGGCGAATCTGAATTTTTAGTAGGTCCTATTCCTAATGTTGACTCTATAACTTCAACATTCATTTTAACTGAAGTACGGCAAATAGGCGATGCCGAGACAGTTACTATTAATTCTGAAACTTACGTAATCATTCAAACAGACACAAACGAATCCTTCGAACCTTCTTTAATCTCTCAAGAAGATTATTTAACCAATAAATACGGCCCCGCAACACTCTTAGAATTAAACGTTGGGGATGCTATTGACTACAATTCAAAACCCACTCTCATAGCCGATATATCTGACCAAACTATAATAGTTTCTTGGTCATCTCCAAAGACTACCACTCTTGCTGTAAGCGAAGGCGATATAATCGATTCAAATGGAATCTCCTATGTTGCTCATTTCGAGAATTACATGCTTCATCTATCTAGCGACGTTGATGGCTATGAAAGACAAGCATCTGTCATCGAAAAATTCTACGAGCGAATAAATGGTCTCTGGGGTGTTTCCATTCTTGGAAGCCTTGCATCCATTCTACTCTTATCCATGGCCTATCTGTCTTCGCGCTACTGACAAATTTACTAAATCCAAGGCCACTAATTCTCAATACACACACAGCTGATATCATATCCCACAGCGCACATCGATGTCCTTTTGTGCAAAGCATGTCTTCGTCCCGACATGGCAGAATTTCAAGTAGTCGTTGGGGATCCCGACACTGGTAAATCCTATCAGTTCACAGTTGAGGGAAAAGAAGCCAATCGATTCATAGGAAAGGAAATTGGAGACGAAGTTGAAGGAAAGTTAATCGGCCTCGATGGATCCACTTTGCTTCTAACCGGGGGTTCCGACGTTATCGGACGTAAAATCAGTAAAAAAATAAAAGGCCCAGCCCCACGAAAAATATTAGTTACAGATAAAACTGAGAAAAAAAATTCTCTCCGGTCTGGCGAGAGAAAACGCATAACTGTACGGGGCCGAGAAATCTCTGAACAAACCTCTCAAATCAACACCGTAGTATCGAATAAAGGAAAACTCTCTATAGAAGATCTAGTCAATTCTACAGAAGGAATTGAAGAAGACGCCGCTTAATCAAATTTTTATCCCTCTGCGTTCTCATTTCTTATCATCGTTTCCAAAGCTTCAATTAGTACTTTTTTCGTTTCTTCCCCCTGGCTTATCCAATGATTGGCATAATGAAGTAAATCTGAGAACTCAATTGGCATGCAACCTGCGGCTCTAGGATGCCCTCCCCCTTCAAACATCCTTGCAAGTTCATGGCACCTTTCAAATTTCTCACTTCCTCTGATACTGACTCCTCCTGTCGGTTTCACGATCATACACACATCCGCCCCTTCCTTCCTAATACCTTCTGCAACTTCATTCTGAGAACATTTCCCATATGTTATTCCCACTGTATGTTCCCCTATCTTTTTATATTCCGCACGATTTATGGCACGTCTAATCAGGTCATTTTTTTCTTCTCTATTCTCTTCTAAAAACGATATTATAACTTCTGGTAAATCCGCGCCATATTCTCGGACAACTTCTATATATTCTTTAACTGGTACCCACATAGCAAAATCTGCCAAATATCCACTCCGATCATCTTCACACAGCCATAAGTCATGATCTCTAGTAACCTCTACTAACTCTTTCATTTTCTCAGAAAAATCTTCATTTAACACACGAAATACCACATCCGCGGCACATTCCTCGGACGAGTCTCCTAACTCCACTTGAACTCCTAGAGACTCCACAAAATCATATATGTTCTTGTCCCATCGATGATGATCACACCAAATAATAAAATCAGTTTTCCCGCATAATTCTCTCAACCCTGGCTCTATTTCCTCAACCGAATCTGGACAGAGATCACATATGTACATATTGACCTCTTGCTCAATATATCTGGCAACTCGACTAAGACAGTCCCCCAAATCGTAAGGACTAGTTGGGATGCATATCGCATTCTCCTGATCTTCCTGCACAAGGGCCGCACAGGTCAAACCATCCGCATCTGAATCTGTAATCACCACTAATCTTGCCCCTTTGAGAGAAGTTTCAAGCTCTTTTTCTTTCTGCTCACGATAAACCGATTCTGGGATGAAGAATCCCATTCCTGGCAATAGAGATGCTCTTTCCGGATCTATCCCCTGACCTTTGATAAGTTCATCTTTCATATATATTTCTCATCTCTCGAGCCAATAAAGTCCCACCGATGCTAAATATCCTTCACCGTCTAGCGATACTCTTTTTGGTTTGCCGTTTAAATAAAAAATATGGCTGAAGATCCACCCGAGAATGATCTGGAAGAAGTTAATTTTTCTCACGAAAATGCCTCTGATTCCTTAATTCCAGAAGACGTTCGTACGTATGATCGATTCAGCAAAATCGATAGAGCAAGTTATGATCGGGTAAATAAATTTCTCAGAGATCGAACCTATATCACCGCTCGCGAATGGGCAATTGCACGCCTGTGCTCTGATTTTAGAACCGCGACCGGCATTGAAATGACTAAAATAGGTACTCATTTACCTGAATTGGTCCCATTCATGACCAAACCCTACTCTCCACAAGCAGTCAACCAAGCACGACATGCTTTTGAAGCGAAAATAAAAAAGTCTGGAGCAACGTTTCTATACGGTGCCATGTCGGGTTTTATCACTGCAAATCAGTTAGACGATTTAATGTATGAATCAACCGAAGTTGCTAAATTTCTTTTAGAGGTTGAAAGCATAGATCTATCGTTAAATGATGAATTAGATGCAGAAGATCGCATCTCAAGCATCATGCGTGATGTACGGCGAGCTGCAATAAAACTTCGCTACAAAGATAACCATTGCCCTGAATGTGGGCAGCCTCTACATGAGGATCCCATTGAATGAAATATTCTCTCATTGCTGTAATTTTAGTAGTTTTATTAATCGCCAGTATAGTTTATCCTGCTTTTTTTTGGAACGAAACGAATCAACTAGATTTCATTTCTAATATCTATAATGTCCAAGATTCTGCAGTTTCTCCCACTTCTCAAGCATACGATACTGTGGGGTCTGAAAATGGATACTATCACTACGATTTAATCTCCATAGATCAATCTGACGGTTTAAGTGATGATGAATTCCTTCCATATATATCCCGGGCCCATGCACGCACTGAATATATCCTAGATTTAGAATTTGACAAACTTATCCTCATCAATGTGACCACCACAAGCGAGTTCATGAAAACAAATACTACTTCTGTTGACGCCGAACCCATCACAACAATTGAAGATGGCGAACCTGATCATTCTGCATGGAATGACCAAGTATGGGAGGCACTTTTTATAATAGGAGAAGATCAATCAGCAGAATCCGAATTAGAAAATACATCTGGACAAAGTATTGCCGGAGTTTATTTCAATGAACAAATTGTAATTGTCAATGAATTTGACAATGGCCTCACCGTAATCGCAGAAAATGTACTTATCCACGAGTTGGTCCATGCTTTACAAGATCAAGAGGGGCATCTGGACGCGGTAGACGAATCATCTCCTCAACTTACTCAAGATACTCAACTGGCTGTAAAAGGCCTCGTAGAAGGGGCGGCAATGTATGTAGAATGGTACTACGATCAAGTTTGTGAAGGATCTATATCCGTACGTAATAATTCTCTTTTAGAAGAAGTGATTTGGGAGGACTGGCAGTGTGTTCAACCCCCTGAACTTACAATAGATACGTCTAATTCTGAAATAACTACCCCTCCTGCACCAATTAATTTTGGAGTGTTGATCATATTGTTCCATCCTTATTCTGATGGGGCGACTTACGTGGATTATCTAAAATCCCAAGATGGCTGGGATTCTGTACATGCCAAATACAAATCCCCTCCACTTTCTACAGAACAAATTATCCATTTATCAGAAGATAAACCAGCCCCTCTTGGGATAAATTTCCCCGTAGAGGGAATTCCCAGCCAAAATGGTGGGGTCTGGAAATCTTTTTCCAATTATGGCATTGATGGTGCCGATACTGTAGGTGAAGCTAGTATCTTTTCAATGTTTTGGCACCAATCCCGCGAATACGGTGCAGCTATATTGAATACTAACAATTTTTGGGATTCTCGCAACGTACCTCCAAACACATTTGACCTAAAACCCCTCCCCACATTTAACTATACTAGTCAACCTTCTGTAGGATGGGGAAATGACAAGTTACTCCCTCTATACCGATCCGAAATGGATCAGAATGAGTATGGGTATATCTGGACAACAAAATGGGATACCTCCACTGACGCTGACGAATTCTATGATGCATATTCTAAAATTTTAGATTCCCATCAAGCAACCAAAGTAGGGAGTAGCTCTAATAATAAAACAACCTTATGGGTAATAAACAACGGACCATTTGAAGATGCATTTGCTATCTCTACTACTAGTAAAACAGTTACTATTATCAATGCCCCTACTACCACTGATGTAGAAGAAATATTGGGTTCATTTTCCCTGTCGGTGTGAATGCCAATTGGCACAATTTACCACAACACTCTTATTACCTCTCAGACACTCAGTGGGTTCGGTGGCAGAGGAAGACCGGCTGCCGCGGACTATCCGTGAGGAAAGTCCCCCCACCGGTCGTACAGGTGACCAGGTGCAAGCCTGGAGTGGGAGACCACTGGCTCTGAAACAGAAACGACACGTCTCCGCCCGACCTATGAAACGAGCGAACCTCACCCGTAAGGGTGTGGGAGTTAACCTCCTGAGGGTAGAAGGTGCCAGATATTTTCTGGATGTTAGATATTTTATCTAACTTGAGGATCGATGGAACGGTGAAACCTCACCGGTGCAAGCCCGTGCCGCAAAAGTAGTACGACCAGGGCCCGGGCGCTTAGCCGAATGCCGGAAAAAACAGAAGGGGGCTTACTCTCCTCAGCCATCTATATTTATTATCTCAAACCGACCCAGAAAGATATAGTATCCCCCCACTCCTACGTCTCCACATGGGCAAATATAAGTATCGCGTAGTAGATTCAGATGCACACTATATGGAAGGATTGGACCAATTGGTGGACTACTTCCCAGAACCTTGGAAATCCCGAATGATTGGAAGCTCTGGTAAAGATAAAGCAAGCATAGCAGGCATTTATCCAATCTCCACCGGCGACCGATCTGTTTTTGGTAGAATTCAGAGAGATGAGTTCACCGAAATGCAACGAAATGCTGGTGGATTCACACCCGAAATAATTCCCGATGTGATGGAGTTTCTTGGGGTTGATGCAATTAATATGCTATCTCAAAAAATGCTCACGTTTTCCAGAATCAAAGGCGACGATCCGCGGGCAACTCTTCTTGCAAATGCCTACACTGATTATATGTTGGACAAGGTAGTAAATCCCGATGAGGGCATTTACACGATGGCTCCTCTTCCTTTTCAAGAACCAAAAGAAGCTGTAGAACTCATCGATAGGGTCTCTCATGAAAAAGGTATAATTGGAGGATGTTTTGCCACCGCTGGACCAGAGCCGCCATTTGGAAATAGGAAATATGATCCCATATATGAAGCAGCAGAGGCAAATAATCTCCCTATCGTTTTCCATGCAGGTGGGGGTGGGATTGATGAGTTTGTTAATGCTGGATATGAGAAATTCATCGAGACTCATGTATTGGGTTTTTTGATGGCAAACCAATCCCAAATAACTAGTTTAGTAATTCAAGGCATTCCTGAAAAATTCCCCAACCTCAAAATAGTCTTCCAAGAATCCGGTGTGTTTTGGATTCCTCTAATGATGCACAGACTCGACACAGAATATTTAAAACGCCAATCTGAGGCCCCTCTACTCACAAAAAAACCGTCAGAATATATCAAAGATATGTATTTTGGAATTCAACCGTTAGAGGTACCTGAAGATCTTTCTTACCTGCGCCAAGTAATCGACATGATCGGTGGGACCGACCGACTTCTCTATGCGTCAGATTACCCCCACTGGGATTATGACCCTCCAAGTGCCATTACGGACCTGAGCATACTCTCTGAGGACGAGAAACAGCGGGTTTTAGCGGGCACCGCACACGAGGTATTCGGAATATGACACAAGTACCTATTTGTGATGTAACTGAACTACCCCCTGGCGAACGAAAAATAGTTGAATTAGAGGGAAAATCCATAGGCATTTTCAACATTGATGGGACGTATTATGCAGCATCCAATACCTGCCCCCACAGAGGCGGTCCGGTTTGCACCGGGCGTATAGGGCATGAACTACTTGCAGATTTTGTCGGAGTTGGCCTCCGAGTAAAGGAACACTTTGGGCCCAATCTAGTTCTCGCCTGTCCCTGGCATGGGTGGGAATTCAACCTCGAAACGGGGGTGCACTTAGGAGACTCTCGTATATCTTTACCTGTGTATGAGGTCACTATCCACGACAAAACACTTTTCATTGAAATATAATTCTCCATTCCCCGTATGGCCTATTTAACTCGTTTCCGAGCTAACTATGACTTATGGAAATCAATCTCACACCTTCCAAATTAATTCAACTTGGTTCCCAATTCGGTATTTATGTGGATCCCCTCGATGCAGAAATTTTATGTGAAGATGTCATAAACAACATTCAAAACTTAGACGATCCCTATCTGACTTCTACTCCCCCTCCAATCGACACTAAAAACAGATCTTGGTGGGCTCCCAAAAACGATCCCTACAATGCCATCTCAGTGTCGTGTATGGTCCCTCCCTCCTGCCAAGGAATCCTTTCCAATCTAACAGTCGGCGTCAAAGATGCCATTTCAGTTGCAGGCATACCAATGAGGGCTGGCTCTGAAATCTTCTCAAATTTCGTTCCAACTTCCGACGCAACTTTAGTCACACGATTATTATCTTCTGGGGCAACTATTACTGCAAAAACAACTTTGGACGAACTAGCAGCATCTCCTCGTTCTACAACTAGTATCGACGGTCCTATATTAAATCCCCACGATCCCGCTAGAGTTGCTGGAGGATCTTCAGGTGGTAGTGCTATTGCCACCGCAACTGGTGTTGTAGATATTGCCATTGGGACTGACACAGGAGGTTCTGTTAGAGGACCGGCTTCTTTTTGTGGAGTTTTAGGAATCAAACCCACTTATGGGCTCATTCCTCTCAACGGCGTTGTGGAAAACACTTATACTCTAGACCACGTGGGTATTTTTTCCATGACAATTCAAAATATGGCCCTAGCCCTTGATGCCATCGTGGGCAAGGACGAAAAAGACCCAGCAAGTATGCAAGCAGCAGGAAAAGATGATTACAAATTTGGGGGTTATATGGATTCTTTAAAACATCCTCTCCACCCCACTCAAATGACACTTGGATTGTTAGAAGAAGGATTCGGCGACGGAGTCAATAACGAGATTGAATTAAAAACGCGGGAAACAATAGATAATCTCTCCGATGCTGGTGCATCTATACAATCTCTTTCTATGCCCAAACTAGCAGAACACAAAGCACTAAAGGATCATATTTCTTATGCCGAAACTGCAGTTCATTGGAGAGCTAGAGGTGCACCTTATCGTAAAGGCGGTTCTGTTAATTCTACCTATCAATCAACCTTCTCCCGCCGTGCACAAGAAAAAGAGTTCAAATTGGGACGTTATTATAAATCAAAATTACTCACCGGTTGTTATCTACTCGATTCCAACAACGGACAAAGTTATACCCATTCCCAAGCGGCAAGATCTCAATTTACCAATGAATTTGAGAATCTGATGGATGGAGTAGACGTTTTGGTAACTCCTACCATGGTGGGTCTTCCACCTCTCGTTGAAGATGCTTCCAATCCTGGATTTGATACCGGAAAGAACACTCGTATAGCAAATCTCACAGGACTCCCTGCAATATCCCTGCCCAATGGAAACATAGATGGTTTGCCCATTGGATTGCAATTAATAGGGACATCTTTTGGTGAAATAGGGCTACTACGTTATACTAATGCAATTCAGAATTTCACCCCAAATTAATTTTACCTTAACGCATTATGAGATAGTTTAAAAAAGTATTTCATCATGTCTATTTTACAAGAAGTACGGGCTGTTAGCTCAGTCAGGTAGAGCATCTGGCTTTTAACCAGATGGCCAGGGGTTCAAATCCCTTACAGCCCGTTAAACGAACAGTTCAAATTATCTACGTTTTCGTTAGCTAGATCGAATCTATCTACTAACTGATAGTTAGGAGGGCAATTCCTATAATAACCAACAAAGTTCCCATGATCAATGTCTTTGTTATCCTCTCGACTTTCCCCAACAATACAATTGCTATTAATACAGTGAATAATGGTGCAGTTCCGAGAAGAGGATCTGCTATTGAAACAGGCCCTATTATAAGCGCCTGAAATAGTAAAAATAAAGCAAAAAAGACAAATATTCCACTTAATAGAAAGTTCTGATAACTTTTAACATTACCTTTGTATAGTTCATGCCCTCTCCCCACCCAAATTCCATAAATACCCACTGTGACCAGTGCAGCTATTTCATTTATCGCCAATGCTTGGATGGCACTAATTGGCTCTACTACAAACCCAAATTTTCTAACCACATTGCCTACCGCAAAAAACAAAGCTGCAATAAGTGGAAACACCACATCACTTTTTTTCCATCCTGATATATTCCCCCCCTTTGATCGAGTTATAAGTATGACTCCTATCACTACCAATATTACTCCTATCATTCCTGGAACTGTTATATTCTCGCCTAGAAAAACGACTGCAAGAACGACCACAAAGAGAGGACGAGTATTCGTTATCGCAGTACAAACACTAGCCCCCATTCTATCTACTCCATTGTAAAAAAACAATGAACCAATACCTGCCGCAACTATTCCCGAAAACACAAAAGCCCCAATTGCAATAATGGATATTTCACGAATTATCATCTCACCCTTTGACAATACAAACAACAAAGACCATGCTAGTATCGTTCTAACCACAAGAGTTTGAAATGTATTCTGTAGCCAATTTCCTCCACTTTCTAAACCCCTTTTCGAAAATATTACCTCACTCCCTCTGAAAACAGCACATGCCATTAACAACATATAAAACTCAGTTGGCCACGCAAACATCTATCTCAAGATAAACCACATTATAGTATATGTTTACCGAACGGTTCATTTTCCCATTTTTAGTAAACTCTTTTTCCTTTCAAATTAAGATTAAGTATGGACTTCGACCTAGCCGACCAACCATGTCTCGCCTGTTCTAGCGACGACGACCCACTCCCACCTGAGGTATATTTGGGCTATCTTGAACAGCTTGACACAGACAAATGGAATGTCATAGATTACCACCACCTACACGGGGCATACGCGTTCCCCGATTTTAAAACAGCTCTATCATTTTCCAATTCAATTGGGCTACTAGCCGAAGAAGAATGGCACCATCCTGATATCCACATCTCGTGGGGAAAAGTGGAAATAGACGTTTGGACCCATAAGATTGATGGATTGCATAAAACAGATTTTGTTTTCGCTGCCAAAGTCGATCGGATATATGCAGCTCTTTCTAAGAATTAGTGCAATCTTCTCTACTTTATCTAATTACCCAATGACCATTTGACATCCTTATGCCCCTCGAATCTAGTAATTGATACGTTTTCATAAAGTTCCGTTTGATC
>WTZT01000139.1 GCA_009889685.1 Candidatus Hikarchaeia archaeon HikBin4 | reverse complement strand
GAGAAAATGATCTAACATGCTCTCCAGGTTCTCGAAACACCGTTGGACACTGACAAAATAATTTGTGTTTCGTGTTGAGTTGTTGGTGTATTTCCAAACCCGCTACCAGTCCCAAATCCTCATACTCATGTCCTTCCATTAAATTGAATGGGGCTTGAACAGGTAAAAAGAAATCCGTATAATGCTTATTTACGAACTATTCTTCTGCTTCAAGAATACCTGGTTTTGTCATTCTCCTAGCATCTAACATGTCATCCGCTTCCACTTCAGAAATCTCTCCCATCTCAATGGCAACTTCCCGAACTGTCTTTTCATTTGTATACGCCTCTTTTGCGATTTTAGCAGCTTTATCATATCCAATATGCGGGCTTAGTGATGTAGCAAGCGCTATACTCCATTCAACTTGACCTTCACATTTTTCCCGATTTGCACTTAGTAGGTCAATGAATTTTTCTGCAAAAACCACTGCAACATTAGAAATTATTTTAGACGAATTTAAGAAATCATTTGCCAGAATTGGTTTGTACAAATTCAATTCCAATTGGCCCTCAGCTGCCCCATATGCTATGGTCATGTCGTTCCCAATCACTCGTTTATGAACTTGATTCACTGCTTCCGCCATGACTGGATTTATTTTGCCCGGCATTATTGAAGAACCAGGTTGATTTTCAGGTTGTTTAATCTCGCCCAATCCATTTCTGGGTCCTGATGCCAATAACCTCAAATCATTTGCTATCTTGTTCATTGATCCCGCTACGACTCTTAATGCGGCATGTGCTTCAGACATCGCATCATGTGCAGCTTGGGCTTCAAAATGATCTATAGCTTCTTTAAATTGAATTCCTGTTTCTTCTGATATATATTCAATAGCTATCTTTGGAAAATCTGGATGCATATTCAACCCAGTCCCAACGGCAGTTCCTCCAATTGGAAGTTCAGCAAGACTGCCCCTCACATTTTCTATTCGTTTAATCCCCTTTTCTATTTGTGTCTTATATCCTCCGAATTCTTGCCCCAACGTTATTGGAGTTGCATCTTGCAAATGAGTCCTTCCCGTTTTTACGACCTCTGAGAATGCCTTTTCTTTTTTCTCTAGTGCCAGCTTCAATATCTCTAGAGCCGGTATCACTTCTTTATCAATTGATTCTAGAGCTGCAACATGCATTGCAGTAGGAATTATGTCATTCGACGATTGCCCAAAGTTGACATGGTCATTAGGGTGTATCACTTTCGACCCAATACCTTCCCCTGCAATCTCGCATGCACGGTTGGCTATCACTTCATTCGCGTTCATGTTCGACGAAGTCCCCGACCCTGTCTGAAACACATCTACTTGAAATTGATCTATAAGTTCTCCTGAAATAACCTCATCCGCGGCCAAAACAATTGAATTCACTGTTTTTTCTTCCAGAAATCCTAGTTCACCATTTGCTTTTGCTGCAGACTTTTTAATAATCCCTAAAGCCCTTATGAATCCTAGCTCAAATGTTTCTCCACTAATTGGAAAGTTCTCAATCGCCCGTTGAGTTTGTGCCCCCCAATATACATCTTTTGGAACTTTTACTTCCCCAAGACTATCTTTTTCAATGCGATAATCTGTCATTACAATCTATTCTTTGTGAGCAATGGGTTAAAATACTTGGGTCTGCGCATAATTACCTCTGTGTTTAAAGCCACTGATTCAAACCCGTCTGCTTAGTGATTTCCTCAATCCGATTCAAACCCAGATCAACCTTTTCTTTCGGAATATTCCATTCTTTTACTATATAATTTCTTGCTCCTTCTATATCTGGATTCATGGCAACATCAAATTCGTATTTATTTGTAATTGCGGGCTGTAAGAATATTTCTCTAACTCGATCAACGTATTCTATAGATTCTGACCTTGCATCGAGCACTTCCCATATGTCTCCATATTTTATTATTTCTTTAAGTGCCGTTTTAGGCCCTACTCCCATTAAACCTTCATTAAAATCTGTCCCCGAAAGAATCCCCACGTCAACCAGCTGTTCCCATGTAATATTATTACGATCCAAAGTCTCTTGCAATTTCATTATTTCTATATCTTCAGCTCCTGTGAGCTTTCTCAAAGTCACTGGTGCTCCAAACAAAAGGGTATCATAATCATCACTACCTGCGCAATCTATTCTTTCATCATGCCGCGCCATATATGAGCATTGACCCTCTCCCTCCGCGGGAGCTTCTATATATGGGACATCTAATAATTCAAATAATTCCCGCGTGGTTTTGTGTATCGTTGAAGTTAATCTTTGAGTTTGAGATTCCAATCGAGAAATTTCAGTTCTGTCTTCTGATTTCATAGCCTCTTCAAGCCGAATTTTTCTCATTTCTCTTCCTTTCCTTCTTTCTTCAATTACCTCATTTTTCAATTCCGTTGGAATTCCATCAAAAACCATCACGGGTTGAACTTTTGATTGGAGTAGCTTTGATATGCCCCTTATAATTCCTATTAAGTTCGCGACTTCTACCCCCTCATCTGTTGTATACGCCGCTTTCTCTGTAAATCTCACTGTAGTAGTTAGATATTTATA
The DNA here is from genome assembly GCA_009889685.1 of Candidatus Hikarchaeia archaeon HikBin4. Lineage (GTDB taxonomy): Archaea > Halobacteriota > Halobacteria > Halobacteriales > Hikarchaeaceae > Hikarchaeum. The sequence goes on along the minus strand of WTZT01000139.1, from coordinate 293 downwards.
TAGCCAATTATGGGCATCTATCGCCACCGTTCTACCCATGAAATCCTCTGGTTTCGCAGATTGCAAAGCGGCCAAAGAACGTAGTGCAGCATTTCCCATTACTTGCCCTTAAACCCCTTCAAATTTGAAGTCTACCTTCTCGTTTTCATATCGGTGGGTATTTCTACTTTCCCTCTTTATCTGTTTTTGAGCTGTTATGGCGACTGGTACAATTGTATTCTTTCATTCGAGAAAAGGCTATGGATTCATAAAACAAGAGGACTCTTCCGCGGACGTTTTCGTTCACATGGACG
>WTZT01000138.1 GCA_009889685.1 Candidatus Hikarchaeia archaeon HikBin4 | reverse complement strand
TTTAGTGAGAAAGGATTCGGTTTTTACGGGTTTGAATAAAGAAATATCAATCCCATTTTTCAAAAGATTAATTGGAGATGTCACCCCAATTTCCCGGAGATTCATGAGTGCATTGTTACTGTGGACAAGAATTAAATCTGCACGATTGAGAAAGCGGGATTCCCAACGGTTACTAGTCTTAGAAAGAAGTCTAGAAACCAAACCAATAGGAGAAATATAATAAACATAATTTGAGAGGGGGGTGTGATAAGATGCCACCAAAGGTAAATTATATTTTTTGGCTAGTTTTTGTCCCGCCAACCCGAGAGAAAATGGAGTGTGGGTGTGGACAACATTGGCGTTTTTGGGGAGTGTGGGATTGACAGGGATTGCGAGCCTATATCCGGGATAAAATGGGAAGGTTACGCTATTAACGGGCCACTCTCCACGTTTTGGACTATATTTTGATTTGGGGTAAATTATGTGCATTTCTCCTCCACGAGCGTCCCACCATTTTTTCCAAGTGACGAGAGTATATGTCACTCCATTGAGAGTGGGAAGATAAGTATCAGAAAATGCAGCTATAGAAGAGATCATGAGAAGTTATTAAGGGTAGAGGAATAAATGTCCTCTAAGTTTTTAGAAAGTATACTTAAAGTATGTTTGTTTGCTGTTTTTTGTGCATTCTTACAAAGTTTTTTATATAGAGAATCGTCCTGGTGGAGTAGATCAATAGCATTTTTAAAATCATCTAGAGAATGACACATTAAACAATCTTTTCCATGAGTGTAGTATTCTTGGAACACAGGAATATCACTTAATACAACGGCTTTGCCACAGGACATGGCTTCTAGGACAGAAATGCCCTGGTTTTCAACTTTTGAAGGAAAACAAAATACATCTCCCGCAGCATACGCGCCGCGCTTATCGGAGATCCATCCTGTGAAGGTTAAATTTGGCAGATTGCTTCGGGTCCATTTTTTAACAGGAGGACTTGCAATAGGTCCGGTTTCATAAGGGCCGAACCAAACAAAATTATAATCAGTGGATTGGGCGAGTTTGCAGAACGTGGTGAGCCCCTTTCTCTCAAACACGTTCCCGACGCTGAAAACAGTTAGACCCGATAGGCCATATTTAGACCTATAGTCTTCGCGAAGAGTTTCAAATCCTTGAAGAGATTCTATGTCGACCCCGTTGCTCATAACAGAAATAGGAGAAGTGACAGGATAGGTTTGGAGAGTATTTTTTGTATAATTACTAGGACAGATCACACAATCTGCTTGGGAATAAAACCACCTAAGGTAGGACCTTAGTGAGCTAGATAGCTTGGTTGAACCCCGAAAACTATCTGCGAAGTCTTCTGCAGTAACATGGGCGTGTAGTACGAGGGGTTTCTCACGGTGGAGTGCCGTTTTTGCGACTAACACGCTGAGAGGTCCAAAAAGATTGCAATGTGCTATATCGAATTCGCATACCATTTGGGGGTTGAACTTATTTTTAAAATCCCAGGGAGAATATATTACAGTAAAATCGGTTGGTTTTAATGCGTTGCGTTGATGCTGGGTAGCAGTTCCAATCCCACTTCGATGAAGGTGAGCTTCCATTTCCAAATAATTGAGAACTTTCAATATATAGAACGTATGGGCAGAACTTAAAAAAATTACCGGATATTAATTAGGAACAGTGTACTAAAGATGGTAGGACATCAGAGAACACCTAATGGATCACGTTGTGGCAAGGTACGGAGAGATAGGCATAAAGTCGAAGAGTGTTAGGAAAAGAATGGTTGCACTCTTGGAAAAAAGAATTCGTCAGAAACTAGATCGCCAAGAGGTTGAGTATGAATTTTTGAGCAAAATACAAGGAAGAATTGTTATTAAAACGCTCCATTCAGTGGATGTCTCGAAAATAATTGCAGAAGTCCCAGGGGTGGTTTCTACATCTCCAATTATTCTAGCAGGAATAGACATGAAATCCATAAGAATTGCTAGTGACAAAATGGAGATAAGAGGTGATTTTGGAGTGAGGGTAAATAGATCGAGTGCCCATGAAAAAACAAGTGGAGAGGTAGAGAAAGATATCGGAGAAAGAATACAGAATCGGACTAAAGCTAGTGTAAATTTAAGAGATCCAAATACCTGGGTGGAAATTGACATTAGAGAAAAACATTCGTTCATATTTTCAGAAAGAAATCGGGGGAGCGGGGGGTTTCCAGTTGGTTCGGAAGGCGCTCTCGCGACGTTAATAAGTGGCGGAATAGATTCCCCTGTGGCTTCGTACGAAGTAATGACTCGTGGTTGTGATATAACCCCAATATACTTTTATAATCGTCCGATGGCTTCTGAAGATCACATTGCGCGGTTTGAAGAGGTTCTACGTGTTTTGACTAAATTCCATCCTGCAAAAAGGTGGCATTACTATATTATTGATATGGAGGAAGTGAATACCCAATTATTGGAAATAGAGAGAGGAAGGATGGTACTCCACAGAATGGTCATGTTCAGAGTTGCGGAAGGGATTGCAGTGGAAAATGGACTAAATGGAATAGTAACAGGAGAGGTAATTGGGCAAAAATCGTCTCAAACTCCAGAAAATATTGCAGTTACTTCTTCAGAGGTGAGGCTTCCGGTATTGCGCCCGTTGCTTACTCGAAGAAAAGAAGACATAGTCGAAGCTGCAAAAAAGATAGGGACGTTTGAATTGGCAAATATGAAATCTGCGTGTTCAACATTGGCCCCATCAAACCCTGCTACGGCTATGAAGATGGGAGAAATAGAACTTCTTAAAGAAAGGGTTAATTTTGAAGAACTAGTAGCAATCGCTAAAAAAAATATTGAAAAAGTGACACTAAAGGTATAAAATGATAGCAGAAGAACGAATTGAAAAACT
>WTZT01000137.1 GCA_009889685.1 Candidatus Hikarchaeia archaeon HikBin4 | reverse complement strand
ACAAGGGGGTTGCAATATTCAATTTGCTTGGAGAGATAATCGAACCGAAATGGGAGAATATCGTATTGTAGAAGTAAATCCAAGAGTATCAAGATCGTCCGCCTTAGCTTCTAAGGCGACAGGATATCCGATAGCAAGAGTTACTGCAAAAGTGGCATTGGGAAAATGTTTACATGAAATTAAAAATGAGATTACGGGGGAAACTAGTGCCGCGTTCGAGCCGGCTATAGATTACGTTGTTACTAAAATACCACGTTGGCCCAAGAATAAATTTCCAGAAGTAGATTTTGAATTGACCACTTCCATGAAGTCGACGGGAGAGACCATGGCGATTGGGAGAACATTCGAAGAATCTTTAATGAAGGCCCTAAGGTCCAGTGAATACAAACCTGCCGTGGATTGGAATACTGTCGATGATGAGGAACTAATAAAAGAGTACTTAGAAAAAGCAACTCCAGATCGCGTATATGCCATGCTTGAAGCACTTTATAGAGGACACTCCATAGATAAAGTTTCAGAGGCAACAGGCATACATAGGTGGTATGTAGAGAGATATGCTCGAATTAGTAACTCTACGAAAATAGAAGTAGAAGATTCGATTGTAGAAACGGCAACGATGGGATTTACAAATCATGAAATTCAGGCTATAGCAACCGGGGAGTATTCAGATGTTCAGAGTTCATGGTTGCCAGTAGAATCGGAAGGGAACAGGGTTGAAGGAAAAAAGTGGGATATTGATTCGATAGAAAAAATTGTCCCGGGTAGGACATATAAGCAAGTTGACACATGTGCTGGAGAATTTAGAGCAACTACACCTTATTACTATTCTTCTAGAAAACCAGAATGGTTTAGAGGACCGTATGAAGGAGATGCTGCCGCAGGAGAACTTCGGGTAAATCGAGAGGCAGATAGCATAGTAGTAGTAGGAGGAGGTCCAATTCGGATCGGGCAGGGGGTGGAATTTGATTATTGTGCCGTCCATGCAATTCAAGCTTTACGAGAAGAAGGGATAGAAACGCATGTAATTAATAATAATCCAGAGACAGTTTCCACGGATTATGATACATCGGATGGGTTATTTTTTGAACCAATCACTGCAGAAGAAGTTGCTGATGTGATTGAGGCCACAGGTTCTAGAGGGGTAATGCTTCAATTTGGAGGGCAAACCTCAGTGAATATAGCAGAGCCGCTTCAGAGAGAAATTGAGAGGAGAGAAATAGATTGCAAGATAATGGGAACTTCAGTTGAGTCTATAGATTTAGCAGAAGATAGAGACAGGTTCAACAATCTTATGGAAAGTTTAGAGATACTTCAACCAGTAGGCGGAAAGGCGACTGATGAGAAAGAGGCCCTATTACTTGCCAACACAATTGGATATCCAGTATTGATGCGCCCCTCATATGTATTAGGTGGAAGGGCTATGCAAATAGTAGAAAAGGATGCAGAATTGAAAAAATATCTAAAAGAAGCTGTGAGGGTAAGTTCAGATAACTCCGTATTAATTGATCAATTTCTTTCAAATGCCATTGAACTGGATGTGGACGCAGTGTCAGATGGTACAGAGATATTTATTGGAGGCATAATGGAGCATGTTGAATCTGCAGGAGTTCATTCAGGAGATTCTGCTTGTATGATACCACCAGTGAATCTAGATAATGAAACTCTTAGAAAGGTGAGAAAAATAACGGAGCAGATTGCCCAAGCATTGAACATAGTGGGATTGTTGAATATACAACTAGCTATAAAAAATGGAGAGATATATGTATTAGAAGCCAATCCACGTGCATCGAGAACTGTTCCATTTGTATCAAAAGCCACAGGCGTCCCAATTGCAAAAATAGCCGCCAAAGTTATGTCAGGTAAAACTTTGAAAGAAGTGGGAATGAGAGAGCAAATTCCAGAACAAGTGAGTGTAAAAGAAGTTGTTTTACCATTTAACCGTTTGCCGGGGGTAAACCCATGTCTTGGGCCTGAAATGAAATCTACGGGAGAGATAATGAGTACATCAGATTCATTTGGGAGATCATATGCAAAAGCACAGATGGCAATAGGAAAACCAATTCCAATATCTGGTAATGCGATAGTGGATCTAGATAGTGCAGAGTTCCCAAATCCAGAAAGTGATCATGGGAAAAAATTAATTGAAAGTTTCGAAGAGTTTTTCCAAATAAAATATTTTGATGATGAAAAAGATATGAGAGAAGCTATTGGTAACGGAGATATCGACATAATAATTTCGAGAAATCGTAGTATATTAGAAATTGCAGTGGAAGAGAAGATTACGTATTTTTCAACATATCCTAGCGCTAAGGCTGCTATAGAAGCGATTAAATCAGAGGGAGAAAGTAATTGTATAGAGGCAATAGGAGATAGGAAGAAAAGACAAGCTCAATGGGGATTTCCTTAAAGAGAAAAATTCAAGATAAAATCAATGTTCCTATCATAAAAAGTAATAGTAACAGCCCTGCAAACCCTACAAAGAAAGCAGTGATTCTAGCACTCTTTGGTCTAGTTTCGGAATCGCCCATTATAAATGAATATAGATCGCTTGCAAAGACTAGGAGGACGGATATTCCAGTTAGTAAAATTCCAACTGCTGCGAAAGCCCCACCTATAGAGCCACCAGGGAGATTACTACCAAATTGATCAGAAGTTTCGCTGGTGGAAGAACTACTAGTTGCAATAGATGCCCCTCCTTCTTGGACAATGACTTTTCCGATCATTTGGATAGCCTCGTGAGGAATGCAAAAATAGCCATACTCTCCTTCTAGTTCGAAGGTATGGGAATAAGATTCTCCACCGGTTATACCTCCAATAGGGTACTTATTTCTTGTTTCATTTTCGGATGTGAGGTCTCCATATGATCGGAAAAGTCAT
>WTZT01000136.1 GCA_009889685.1 Candidatus Hikarchaeia archaeon HikBin4 | reverse complement strand
TCGAGGTTCAATTGCATTTGGTATTAACCGTGGTAAAACTAGATCCAGTTCAACTACATGGTCAGAGTTGCTAAATGCAGTTTTTACATCTTTTTTATTTCCATTTTCCCAATCATAAGAAATGTTTCCAGGAGCACCATCATGTAATTGGAGTGCGTTTGTGTTAGTGGAAGCAGAAATTCCAATAACAGCTTTTAAAGGTTCATATTTTACGTTGATTAAATCAAGAGCATCGTATGCAGAATAACGATCAGTGGCGACAACGACTGCGATCCCTTCGCCAGTATATCGAACAATGTCTTTCGCTAGCATTGGTCTGAAGGGTTTATGGAGCTCGGTTCGAATAGAAACTGGAGAATCGGGGCCGGGATTAAGAAGTCCAACGGGAGATAGAACCTCTCCAAGCACTCCTGATGCTTCGACATCCTGTGCTGTGTAAACAGCCACAACATCTTCGTGTGCTTCTGCCAAACTAGTGTCCACAGATGAAATTTTTGCATGGGCATATTGACTCCGGAGAATAGCAGCGTAGAGCATACCTGGGGTCGAATAATCGTCGGTAAATTGGGCTTTTCCGGTTACAAGAATCCCATCTTCCCTACGGACGATTCTGTCGCCTACTTCAACCGCAGTTGTGGGATTAATTACTGTTTCTGCTGTATGAGACATATGTCTATCTAAATGGCAGGGGAACGCTTAAGGTCTGCTTTACAAGACAAGGAATAGGTAGTAGACAAGTCAAAAATGCTAAATGCATTCGGGAATATTAAAATTCGAGTGGAGAGATGGAGTATGGCCGATCTAAATAAAGAGTTAAAGAAGCATGCATCTAGAATTGTTGATATTTTACTCCGAGAGTATCCAGATGCGGAGATTTCACTAAAATACTCCGATAGTTTTGAGTTGTTAGTTGCAGTCATACTGTCGGCTCAGTGTACGGACGATAGAGTCAACATGGTTACTGAAATGCTTTTTAAAAAATATAGAACTATAGAAGATTATGCAAATAGTAATTCGAAAGAATTTTCAAAGGACATAGCTTCAATAACTTATTTCAATCAGAAAGCAAAGTGGATTGTGGACACGGCGAGATACATTATAGAAATGCATAGGGGAGAAGTTCCAAGCACAATGGAAGAGCTCCTGGAATTACCAGGGGTTGGTAGAAAAACGGCGAATGTGGTTTTGCAGCATGCGTATGGGGAAACAGAAGGAATAGCTGTAGATACGCATGTGATGCGACTTTCTCGTCGAATGGGACTTGTAGAAAAAAGGAATCGTGATGCTATCGAAGTGGAATTAATGAAGATAATTCCAAGAAAAAAATGGAGAAGATATACCCATCTAATGATTGCCCATGGAAGGGCTGTTTGTAAAGCCCGAAATCCAAAATGCGATTCGTGCCCAGTGGGAGAAATATGTCCATCCTCATGGGTTTATGCAGAGGCAGACCTATCAAATGGGAAATTATGGAAAAAGAATGGGAAAAAATAGTCAGACATGCTCACTGCCCTTTAAGGATGTTGGCTAGACACAGTTACTTTCCAGGTGGTAGATTTGCCCCGCCCCCACTTTTCAATTTGCACACCGTTTGTTTTGAGTGACAATCTAGCTAGTCTTGCCCCCACTTGTTTTGCAGATAGCCCAAGGACGTCGGCTATGTACTTAGCCCGGAAGTATTCGGACCCGCGAGATACGCTATCGACTAGGTACTCAAGTAATTGATCGTCCTCGTTTGCCATGGTAGACACAAGTGGTAGTACAATACAATTGATTAAGTCCTTTCCTATTCAGAATTTAAAACCATTTAATCTATTGATACGTATTCTGAATTCTGATCTAACGATAGATTTGTGGCAATTTCTACGTTTCTCATGGCATAACCAGCAGAGCGTGTTAAGCTATGGAGTACCTCGGTAAGAAGTAATAAATCTGCATTTGACATGGGAGATGCTTCAGTTATGAGAGATTCACCTAGCTGATTAACCTCAGAGAATATCTCACGGCAAGTGACAGCAATTCCAAAATCAAGAGTGACCACAGATTGGACAGCATTATAGGTTAAATCGTCTACTTTTTCTACAAGTTTTAATAGCGTTTTAGAAGTGTTGACGTCGAGATTGATTATGTGAGATTCAAATTCAAGAACCTTATTAGCTATATCTTCAGAATCGTCTGCAGTTAATTCTAGATTTTTTGCGATCGATCGATAACTAATCAAAGGAAAAACGTCCTCGAATCCAACGGAATGGGCTACTACGGGGTTTTGGTAAGCGATATAGATCAAACGCAATAATAAAAGAAAAATTTTGTTGGCTTGATTTTCCCGATTGAGAGCGCGCTGAGCTATGTCTTTATTGCCATTCATAAATGCATTAATAGATTCGTCTCGCATGGTTCTTCCTGTAATTTCAAGTCGGGTTAACAGATCGTTTAGATTGAAGTCAGTGGGGTCAATGGAACAGTTGATCACAATGGCATTTGGTGTTTCTTCTACAACTCCAAGTCCCATTAATTGAGTTTCGGCTTTGTAAATAGCATTGATTGTTTCAGAATTAAGAGTGACATCACTCTTGATATAGATAACACGCCTACCCAAAACATACTGTGCAATAATGGCACGTTCAATGATAGAAGAATTCATATGTTCCACATGAATAGTTGCATTGGGTTTTTGATAAGTTGAGGATGCAGGAGAAACTGCTATTACGCCGCTTTTCAATTGAGTGAGAGACAGCTCGTCTCCTTTTTTTACGCCGAATTTCCGGACCCATTCGGAAGGCAGTGTTATTGCTAATGTGGAAGGACCCAATCGTTGTACTTTCCTGGTATCGGTCATGGATCAAATAGGTGAAGGGATGATATAACCTTCCCTAGAACAAACTGATATAATATAGACTA
>WTZT01000135.1 GCA_009889685.1 Candidatus Hikarchaeia archaeon HikBin4 | reverse complement strand
AAGAGACGAGGATTCTCGTCGATAGGCCCGCATCGGGGCCGATCTGCTCCGGTCTCATCGCAGCAGCATGGGAGAATTTTGAAAGCAATATGGATTGCATTTGTTTTCTAACTGCTTTTTCTTGACTATGGTCCACTCCTTTATTTGTAAATGCAAGGGGGTGTATGCGGACTTGATAGGAATCGGAAGTTAGAACAGTCATAATGAGATCTATTTTAGAAGCCCCTTTACGGATGAGGCTGCGCAAATAATCAGATGAGATTTCATGTTTAATTAATTCTGTGTGGGCAGAATCTGCGCTTGCTTCAATAACTCGGAATTTAAGTTTTATGTGGTTCTGATTAGGATTTCCAGAAATGGTTCCCAAAGTAGTTTCAATGGTCCTTCCAATTAGTTTCTCGGGGTTGTCTGCAGGAGTAGTACCTAGCTTGACTCTGTCGAATTGTTCGGGTGCAAGTATATTGTACCACTGTTTATGCTGTCTTTTTTTAGATACGGATCTTTTGCTCATAAGTTTCTATTGTATTTTTCTGGTGTCGGGTGTGTTTGGAGGTAGTTTTGGGTTTGTTCTATTATTTTTACTGCAACGTGGAGGTTAACAAGTAGATCGTCTGTTGTTGATCTAAGGCTGCCAAGTGAATCTCGTTGAACGGTGGCAAGGATTGAATTTACTGCAGTTTTTGTCTCTATAGAGGAGGTATTATCAGGGACTATAGACTGCGCTGCCAAACTAGGTTGTTTGGAAAAAATGCAAAGAGTGGCCTTTACCATATTGCCCCCCGGGATCTAGAAAGAATTTCAAAGGATGACATTTAACCTAATAATTTCCTTGCAGATTCATAATTGTAGGTGAAATCGTCGTCCAATTTATTTCCACGGTAATAATTAACGAGTCGTCGTATTTTTGCCTCGGTATTGTGAAGAGATCGTTTATTTTGGTTATCTTTTGGGTTTTCCGCGAGATGTTCGTGGAGTCGGAATGACTTTTGCATAAGATTTGTGAGATCTTCAGGAAGAAAAGGAGACTCTTGATTCTCGGATAGAATTTTTGTTATTCTCTTCCCGGTGGCTAATTTAACACTAGGTACGGGGACTCCAGAGATACCTTCATCTCTTAACTTAAGTCCAATTTCGCTAGGGGCGTAGCCATCTTTAGAGAGTTTAACTATCTCTTTTTCAATTTCTTTTGGTTTGACGTTACTCCATTTAGGAGGCGTGGTGTGTATCGGCCGGGTAGAACCAGACTTACCGCGCCTACGAGTGTGCATTCGTGCCATGATAGTTAGCTATTTGTGGAACAACACGTCAGCCGATATAGTGGGCATATTGCCAGCACTACCACCTTCCCTAGCAACACAAGTGTGTAGCTTGTCGGATGAGCGGTTGCGCTGTCCCTTACGGGGGATGGAGAGGTCAAATAGATAAAAGGGTTACTATTAATTATTATAAGCCGATAATTCGAAGGTTTTAACTGCAATAATGAAATAGCATGTTCGCTGACTGGGCCCATAGTTCAGTGGAAGAATGCGCGCATGGCATGCGTGAGGCCGCGGGTTCAAATCCCGCTGGGTCCACTAATCGGTACCAGTGGAAACCCCTCGGGTTTTTTCCTTGGTCTAAATGTATTTTATAGAGGAGAAAGGAGTAGAAAAGCCAACCCTATATGTATAGCATGAGAGTTACCGTGTAGGGTTGGAATCTAATATGTGTTAGGTTTGTGCTGATGCGCACACGAGCCAACCCTATATGTATACTACAAGACATTTGTGCGGTGATTGAAATGATAGAGAGCTTGACGGCCCCTCATCACTATGCTATTATATCATATGCAAAAACGTGTGGTCGTTCGTTCGGCAAATCTATCTAACTTATTCTTTGTTTTCTTTTAGCCATTTCTTGGCACCATCTGAGTATTTTTTTATTTGTAGCCCTACTTTTTCTTTATCTTCACTTGAAACAGCATTGCTAATCGTTTTAGCAGCTTCATAGTATTGCGCGCCGGGGGCAAAATTCTTGGCTTTTGAAATGAGCTCCGTCACTTGTTCCGGATCTTCTTTTACGGATGCGAGATATCCCTTCAGTACTCCTGTATTTTCTTTTATCCATTTTTTGGCATCTTCTTTATTTTCCACATTTCCGAGTTTAACCATATACTAAATTGTCAGGCGACCAATAAATAAATGTATTACGAAGTTAATTGAATAAGAATCTCAGACCGGGTAAAATTGCTGATGGTTTTGAGGGGTTCAACTCAGACCCCACTGAGCCCATTTTTGAGATGTTCATGGGGTTTTATAAAAGGAAACATGTTATCGAAATAGATTATGTAGGTAAGAAGACTCGCTTGTATCTGTATCAATATTGAAATGGATATCTTCAGGTCTGACGGGGTGAATTCGTTCGAAATGTTTTCTGCATTCCCAAAATAGTGCTTGGAATATACTAATTTGAAGTAATTTCTTAAAACGTGAAAAACCCAAAGAAGTATAGAAGAAATCGAGACAATGAGAAACTCCTAGGTATATGGAAGGGGAGATCAGAATACGTTCGGAATGGTTATCGAAATTTGGGAAGGTTTTTTTGTCAAGTATGGGCACTAAATCTTGGAAAATTTCACTTCGGGTATTGAGATCCAAATTGACTAGATATGTGAAATCTATTAACGCCCCGATAGTACTATCACGGATAGAATTTTTTCTTTTTTGTAACGCTGCAGCATCTAGATCCTCTCCTCCAAATAGGAGATAATCTCGATCTATAGGGGATAAAAATCCAGTAGAAATGGGAACGTTTTCGGAGTTGTTTTTGTCTTCATTAGATTTCATCTTAGTGTTGTGAAAATTGCCGCACTGCATAGCTCTTTGGTACATATAGCGTCAAAACAGCTAAATAGACAGGAAAATAT
>WTZT01000134.1 GCA_009889685.1 Candidatus Hikarchaeia archaeon HikBin4 | reverse complement strand
ATCTTTTTTGTTTTCTTCTTAGTCGGAGTTTTTGGTATTGGGGATTCTCTCTTCATCCCAATCCTCAACGACGCCGTTGCATCTTCTACCACTTCTGAACATAGGGGGGGTATAGTCGGAGCTATGAATACCAGTAAACCGCTAGGAAAAATAATTGGGCCTATACTGTTTGGTTTCATTCTTGCTTACTACGGATTCACAATTTTGTTTGTCAGCGCCGCTCTCATTTGTCTACTATATGTGTGCATGTCCCACCTATTCTATAGGCCCCCCCTCTCTATGATTTCTTCGAAATAAATAGAATCACTCTAATATACTTGTCACTCCACTTAACTCATAGCGCAGACAGTTTACGATGTCATTGTCATTGGAGGTGCCCCCGGGGGCCTTACTCCTGGGCACAAACAGATCCCAGTTGCTATTGGGGAATGCGCCAATACTGGAATTGCTATTTATCTCGAATTACGCTAATTTCCAAAAAAATTTACACCATCTTGAAAAGTACTTATCTTATTTAAATTCTGGAATTACTTCTTCTCCAATCGTTCTAATACAATATTCTATATCTGAAAATCTTTGGCGTAGGTCGAACACCATGTGATCAACTCCTATCTCATGATCTACATACTTGGATATCTCTTGTACAATCTCCTCTGAAGTCCCTGCCATCACTAGCCCTTCTAAATCTTCTACAGTTTCAAAAGATCCTTTCTCTGGACGCTTCCAATATTTTCTTTTATTTGCAAGTTTCAATAAATTTTCTATATCTGCCATTTCGATAGCAGTTTTCCTATCTTTGGCAGGGCTCACATCAGGTATTACTCCTAATGTTGGCATTTTTCTTCCCATCTCATCAGCTTTCTTCTGCATAGATTTCACTGCGACATCCCATGTCTTCAGATTTATTCTACCTGGCAACCACCCATCACAATATTCCACGGCCCGTTTAGGCGACGCAGGAGTGGACCCACCTGACCAAATTGGAATGGGATTTTTTGGTCTTGGGTATATTTCAGCATATTCAATATCAAAAATTTCTCCCCTATACTCTGTATCACTCCCTGTCCAAATGGATCTCATTATTTCCACATTTTCTTTTACCAATTGTTCCCGCTTATCAAACGGACGCTCCAAGAACTCTCGTGGATAACTCCCCGTTCCTATTCCACAAATAACCCCTGCATCGCATAAATAGTCCAACGACGCCCATTGTTGTGCTAAATGAACCGGATGCCTCTGTGGGTTAATCACTGCGGTTCCCAATTCTAATTTCTTCGTCACTGAGGCAACATGGCCTAAAACAGTAAATGGTTCTAAAAATGTTTTATCTGAATCTTCATGGGCATGGGGTCCAAATACCAAATGATCCCGGGCCCACGCAGAATCAAAATTATATTCTTCTGCTAGTTTACACGTACTAGTTATTTTCTCCGACGATGCTATGCTTCCAAAATGTGGAATCAAAAACCCAAATTTTATTTTCTTTTTCATATGTATTCGACAAACTCTTAATTAATCACTCTTTTATTAAATTAATTTTTAACTTTTTCTTTTTCAAAGCCTCTTCTAAGGCTTGTATTAACTTCCTCATCACGATAAGACCCTAACCTCGCATTGGACCAATTTTCTCCCTCTGGACTAAATAATTTTCCTTCTTGGTACCATAGTGCCTCTGGATTAACTACCATCTCTAATACTTCTCCTTTCAATGCTCTTACAATTTCTTCATTTCCCCATCTTATACATTTTTCTTCCCCTGTAGGTGTTGTGGCCCCATGGTGAGGTGAGCACACTATCCGTTCGCAACTTAAAGCGGGACTATTCTCTGGAGGTTCCGTTTCAAATACATCCAAACCCGCCGAATAAATCACTCCGCCATTGACTGCATCAACTAACGCTTTCTCATCGATAATCGGTCCACGGGCCGTATTGACTAGCACTGCAGTATTCTTCATATTTTTAAACTCTTCTGTTGAAAACATATGGTGCGTTTCCGCTGTAAGTTGGCAATTTACACTTATGCAATCTGAGCGTTCAATTAGTTCCTTAAATCCAACCCGTTCTATTCCTAATAACTCAAAAATATCTTTTCCAACATATGGGTCATATCCAATTACTTTCATACCCAATGCCTTTGCTTTGGGCGCTGTAGTTCGCCCAATTTCTCCCAATCCCACAATGCCAAACGTTCCGTGTCCCATGTAATTCACATTCCTCCGATCACCCCATCCATTATTCTCTCTCATCGATTTATCTGCATATGGTATGTCTCTAGCTGCAGCTAACATCAACGCGATTACATGTTCAGAAAGTTCGTCATTCACATAACCTCTCATAGACGAAACTGGAATTCCGTGCTCATTGGCCGCCCTAATATCTACATTATCAAAACCCGCACCGTTTCTAAGTATGAGTCTACAATTTTTCAACGATTCTATCACTTTTCGAGTAATTGGTGCTTTAAACGTAACAACTACTGTTGCATCTTTCAAACCTTCTACAAGGTCATCTTCGGTCTTAAAATCCCCATATACAACTGTTCCTCCTGCACTTTCTACTGATTTCTTATATGGATCAATTTTAGGAAATCTTCTTTCTGTAACAATAACTTTCATCGCATTACTCTACTACTTCCGCCATATTAAAACTTGTATTGGCACACCGTTTTATAGTGTCGTAACACAACCTCTAGTTATATGGCCTTCCGTGGGGAGATCGGACTCCAATTCACGATTCATATTGCAAATGAGTACAAAGTGCCCCAAATCGTCGAGTTAGCTGAACTTTCTGCCGGAGAAAATTTCTCTCAGATATGGGTAAATGACAATCTAGGTTATCGAAATCTCTACGTCGTTTTGGCAGCAATAGCATCAAAAGTTCCTATCAAGATTGGCACTGCAATCACAGTTCCATTTTATAGAAACCCTATCGATTTTG
>WTZT01000133.1 GCA_009889685.1 Candidatus Hikarchaeia archaeon HikBin4 | reverse complement strand
ATGGTTTAACCGGAAGACTAGCCGGAAAACCAGGAACTCTTCCTCCTCTTTGGGACTCATTCACCATGAATGTAGAACTTCTAGACCGTATTGTTGGTACTTCTGAATCTGGGGAGGTCGGACCAATAAACACTGGAGAAGCTCTAATGTTATCTGTTGGTACCACCACCACCGTAGGAACTGTCACAAGCGCTAGAAAATCTGAGTGTGAGGTTTCACTCAAACGACCCATAATTGCACCCTTGCAAGCTCAAATAGCTATTAGCAGACGTGTTGGTTCTCGTTGGAGATTGATTGGAATTGGTACTCTTTTAAGTTGAATTATGGTTATTGTCGCACTCGATACAAACGCATTGATGGTCCCCGTCGAACTAGAAATTAGAATTTTCGAGGAGCTAGACCTGTTACTCCCCTCTCCTGAGTTTGTTATTCCTGCACCAGTACTGCAAGAACTTTCCTCTCTAAAATCTGGTAAAGGAGTCGCTTCTCGTGCCGCTCGTGTTGGTCTCGATCTAGCTAAAATGAAGTGCAAAGTCATTAAAACTGAGAACGCCGCTGCAGACGAAGCATTTATGGAGCTTTCTTATACTCATCAAATAGACTACGTTGTAACAAACGATTTGTCTCTGCGCGACAGACTCTTGGGAGCTGGTATTCCCGTAGTTGGCGTTAGGGGCCAAAATACGTTACATATAATGGAGCCATAATATGTTTAAAAAGGTTAGAATAATCGACACAGTAGAAGTACCGCCAGACAAACTTGGAGACGTAAACAAAGATATAATCAAAGTGTTACTTCAAGAAAAACTCGAAGGCCGTGTAGACAAATCTGTAGGCAGTATCGTAAGTGTCACTCATGTACATAATCTTGAAGAAGGCGTTGTTCTCCCTGGTTACCCTGGAGTTTACTATCCCACTGATTTCGATGCTATCACTTTCGATCCTGCAATGCAAGAAGTCGTTGATGGAACTGTGGTAGAAGTCGTCGAATTCGGGGCATTTGTGGGGATCGGTCCCATCGACGGTCTCCTACACGTTTCCCAAATTTCTGATGAATATCTTAGTTTCAATGGAGAAAACCAACAACTAGCCTCGGCCGAGTCTGGTAAATCACTCAGAGTCGACGATCCCGTTCGAACCAGAATTGTAACCAAGAGCATCGACGAACGCAATCCCCGAGAATCTAAGATCGGTTTAACAGCAAAACAACCCGGACTTGGAAAACATGAATGGCTCGAAGACAAACGCGAACGAGAGGCTGGCAATTAATGCCCACGAAAAAACGCCTCGCTTGTAGGGATTGTCTTAGGGTTTTAAATGACAAAAAAGCAGAAACTTGCCCTGCATGTGGCTCTGCTAGTATCACTGATGATTGGAGTGGATATGTCGTTATTATCCACCCCCAACAATCTGACGTAGCACAAATTATGGGAATAAACGAGCCGGGTCAGTATGCTCTAAAAGTCAGATAACTATTGCCAAACCCCCTCCGCCTCCCTATTCAACTCCGAGATAAACTAAGAGAGCCAATGGGTTCTCTATATGTGGATACAAACGATTTACTTCCACATTTGGGGCCTCTTATCATTACTATAGGTGATATAGTAACATCCCATTTTGAATCAGCAGGAATCTCTCCAAATGTATCTATAATTGATCACTTAACCAATCGCGAACCCGTCGATTTTCTTCCCCCTCTTCAAACTATAGATTTTTTCACTGAACTCAAAAATCCTCCTGGAGTTCTGACACACGAACTAGTCCAAGCTATCAATCAAGCAATCAATCACCAAGACGGATCTTCTCAAATTTTAGTAATCGGAGAAGAAGACCTAGCAACCCTACCAGCAATCATGCTAGCTCCTGTCAAATCCAGCATAATCTACGGCCAACCAAACATGGGAATGGTACATGTAATCGTAACCTCTGCTACCAAACAAGATGCTTGGAACCTTCTTTCTCAATTTGATGGAAATATCGATTCTATTTTCCCCATGATCCCATAATTTGACCTGTAGTATCTTCGGAATACTTTTAGATAAGACTGAAAAATGTACCCAATAATGGAAATAACTATTTTATCCGAAACTTCCAATCCTCTATTACATAGGGTGGACGTTTCTTTCCTCATTGACCATGCAGGACCAACTCCCAATCGCATTGAAGTTCGAGACAACCTAGCGGCTAGATTAAATAAAAACACAGAAGAAGTCATAATCCGAAAGATCAGAACTCAGTTCGGAACGCGAAAAACCATTGGGGATGCAAAGATTTATGAAAATTCTGACTTCGCCCAATCAATTGAACAAGACCACATCATCCTCCGAAATCAATCTATCGTCGAAGACACCGAGGAAGAATAAATGGGGGCTCGTGAAAATTACGGTAATGATGGATCCGCTCAGAACGAACGTTGCCCAGAATGCGACGCTTCTTTTCTAGCAGAACATAACGATCGATTCCATTGTGGAAAGTGTAGTTATACTAGATGGAAATAACACTTATTGTAAACTTTCTACACAGAACTCTCAATCAATAGAGATAATCATCTTCCATCCCTACGCCAATAAGAACGGTGCTTTAAATATGACTGTTACTTTGGGCATTGAAGGAACTGCTTGGGCAGCTAGTGCTGCAATTTTTGATTCCAATTCCAACACAGTACACATCGAAACTATTCCATATCTGCCCGATAGTGGTGGATTGCATCCTAAAGAGGCAGCAGAACACATGAGAAAAGCGTTACCACAGGTTATCGAGACTATATTTACCAAATTAGAAACTCCTCCCGACGCAGTGGCCTTTTCTAGAGGACCTGGACTGGGCCCTTGCCTTCGTATATGTGCAACTGCTGCTCGGGCCCTTTCTGGAACTTTCAATGTACCCCTCATCGGTGTTAATCACATGCTTGCACATCTAGAAGTAGGTAGACATTTTTCAGAATTTTCTACCCCCGTTTGCCTCAATGCAAGCGGTGCAAATGCACACCTTTTGAGTTACTATGACGGCTATTATAGGGTATTAGGAGAGACAATGGACACGGGGGTACATTGAAAGT
>WTZT01000132.1 GCA_009889685.1 Candidatus Hikarchaeia archaeon HikBin4 | reverse complement strand
GATGCTTCACTAGCTGCGGTGAAGGGACGGATTGGGTTTTCACTTACTTGTTGAAAACATTTAACCAACTTTGTGTCTTCGGGGGTAAAAAAGGGCCCTAAAAATGGAGTTTCTCGTTCTGAGAGAGATATTGAAACGGTGGCCCAATCGGGTGTGGAATCTTTGAGGTGAGATTCTAGGGCAAGTTTAAACTCGTCTGCAGACTCGGGAGGAATACTTCTTCGATCGACAGTGATTTCGCAAGTAGATGGAATTTGGTTTGAGGAATTGCCACTTTTAATAATAGTAGGAGTGAGTAGAGGGAAACCAAGAGAATTAGTTATACTAGAATCCTGTTCGTTGTCGAATGTTTTCGATGCTGCAAGGACAGAAACGCAAGTATCGATTACATTGTTAGATGAATGAGACTCTGCGGCATGTGCAGTTTCTCCTGTTATTATTATTTTGGCTTCAAACCTTCCTTTAGAGGCGTTACAGATGTCAAGACCAGTTGGTTCTCCTACGATGAAAGCATCTGGTACGTCGTCGAAATGTAATGCGTTCGCACCACGAGAAGTGAGTTCTTCGTCAGGAGTTATGGCTATAGTCAATTTTCCAAGAGGATTACTATGAATAAATGCATAGGTCAAAGCTGCAAGTGAACCTTTTGCGTCGCAAGCGCCGCGCCCATAAATTGTGTCTTGATCGGTAGAGAAAGGGAGGTAAGGAGGTACAGTATCTATATGAGTGTTTAAAACGATATGAGGGGACCCAGACCCTTTAGTTGCAATAGTATTACCTGATGAATCGACTATAGCCTCGAACCCATAAGAAGACAGAGTGTTTACAAGAAAAATTCTCATTTCATCGACGTCGTCGTGAGAGGGTATTTGTACGGATTGTTCGAGGAAAGATACTATATCAAAATTCGTCATATTGGCGAGATTTCTCCAGAGAACTGTTTTGTTGCAGAACCTCTTAAAATCATAGAACCTGTTTTGTTGATAGTTACAAAGAGATCTTCTCCACCTTCTTGATTTATGCGTATTGGTTGATTGGATTTAATTTGTTTGGAGTGGTGCAACACCGAAGCTATTGCACATGCACCAGTGCCACAAGCCAGAGTTACTCCCTCCACTCCACGCTCGAAAGTTTTTTGTTTAAACCCATTTGGAATTTTTTGGGCAAATGTAACATTGGTTCCTTTTGGGAATATTTCAGAATGACGAATGGCGAATGCTTTTTCGAGTAAAATTGGATCGGTTATATCGTCCACAAATATTACAGCTTGGGTGACCCCTCCTGAATTGATTGCAGTAATATTTAGACCGAACATATCCTGATCTATGACGGGAATATCTGAGGTAATAGGTACGCTTTTAGGTTCGAAGGTGGAAGGGCCCATTTCAACTTGAACATCGCCCCCATCAACAATTTTGGATGGAAAGATTCCTACAGCAGTATGCAGAATAATTTCTTCTTTATTCAAAAGCTCGCTAGCCCATTTTACTGCACATCTAGCGGCATTTCCGCACATGGGGCCAGTCGAACCATCTGGTTGACGTAAATCCATAGTAATTTGAGGAGGAGGGGAAGTAGACTCAATTGTCAAAAAGAGAACTCCATCTGCGCCAATTCCATTTTCTCTGTTGCACTGAGCTATGGCAAATTCGGAACGATCAGAGATTCTATCCAGGTGTTTGTGAATGAGTATAAAATCATTCCCAGCGCCATGATATTTATCAAATGGTATCAAAACCAACCTACCTCATGTTCATGTGAGCAAAGATCCTCGAATGTCTCTCTTTTTCGAATGAGACCTATATTATTTCCATCAATTGCCACGGTCGCAGACCGGGGGAACGAGTTGTACTGGCTTTCCATTGCTTCGCCGTATGCACCTGCATTTCCAATAGCTAAAATGTCACCAGTAGCAGAAGCCTCGAGTTCTATATCGACTCCTAGTATATCGGCGCTTTCACAGATTGGGCCGGTTACAGTGGTGTTTGGTAAGGACGGATTAGTTTCGGTTGAAGAAATATTTTGAATATCATGATAAGAACCATACAAAGCAGGTCTAAGTAAAGTGTGCATTCCAGCATCTACTCCCACTATAGTGTGAGAATCTAGATTTTTGATTGTGTTAATTCTCGTAAGGAGTATTCCAGCATCTGCTACTATGTATCTCCCTGGTTCGAGGACAAGTTTTGCAGAAATTTCCCCTAAAGATTTCTGTATTTCGAGCGAGACTTTGGATAGATCCAGAGACAGGTCGTCGGGGTGGTATGGAACGCCAAATCCTCCTCCTACATCGATGAACTCTAGATTAATTGGCGAAGATCGAGAGATATCTCCAAGTGTCCTGCAAAGACTTTGATGGACGTCCATGTCTTGAGGAGAGATTCCACTTCCAGCATGGGCGTGTATTCCAACGATATCGAAATCATGAGAAGAATGGGATGAGAGTAGATCTATGGCTTGATCGGGAGAAAATCCAAATTTTGCGTCAGATCCTGTTGATACATATTTGTGGTGACCTGCCCCAGATCCGGTATTGATTCGAAGGCATATACGACCACGATAATCCCGCTCAGATAATCTACGGAGTGTATCGTGAGATCCAATATTTATTGTTAATCCAGAAAGGTTAACTGCAAAATCTAGATCAGAATCAGGAGGGTTTACTGCAGTATATAGGATCCTCTTGGGAGGTATTTCTGCGCGTATAGACCTGTAAATTTCTCCAGCAGAGACACATTCAATCCCAGCTCCTAGATTTCCAAGTGTTTGTAATATTGCGCCAGAAGTATTGGCTTTTGCTGCATAATAGATATCTGCATCTTCAAAAGCAGAGGACAGTCGGTGGTAGTTTTGGCGAATTCTTTCAAGGTCAATTACATATAGAGGAGTCCCGTGAGTTTCTACTATCGATAATAATGTGTCATGTGGCCAATCGGAAATGATTCTGTGTTCTGACATTATGGAATCACTTCCGCAAACGGTCCTCTTTCGCTGCTGCAGTTCTGGTGGAGTCTTCAATATCTAGTGCCACAACTGCGGGTTTCAATGCACCGCCCCCTTTGAA
>WTZT01000131.1 GCA_009889685.1 Candidatus Hikarchaeia archaeon HikBin4 | reverse complement strand
GTTAGTGCGTTCCATTTACAAAAAATAAAGTTCTTCATCATGATTTAATTCCAAAAATAAATTGTAGTTCTTTTGTTAATTCAGCGACGTATTCATCTAGGATTTGATTCAAAGTTTCGTTGTCGATTAAAACAGACCCCATCAATGCCCCAGGGTTGTCCGGCAAGAGTATATGAAATTCTCCATTTTCATATACAGGTTCACTTTTAACTAGAACTCCCTGATCTATTGCGTGGATAACTTGAGAATCGAATTTTTCTAGCATAGTAGAAAATGTGTTTTTGTAAGCCGTTTCCAATTCTAGGAGATAGTGGACATATTTATTTTCAAAGAGGGATGGGTCGAATTCGGGCATATGTGTTAAGAGGGGTTGGAGAGTTGAGCTTCAAGTATGGTTTTAATTTGTTCAAGGAATAGTTTTTCTGTTTTTAGAGGTATAGTTGCCCCTGCTGCTATGTCGTGTCCCCCACCTTCGCCTCCAACATATTGTGCAGATAATCTCATTATTTCAGATAGGTTCAATCCTTTTTTTACGAGTGATAGGTTCCCTCGGGAGGATACCTTTAAATCACCTTCATCAGTTTGGGCAAAGGCAAAAATTGGTTTGTTTGGATCAGTTCCATCCATTCCCAATACCATGCCTGCAACGATTCCTACAATTGTGTCTCGGATTTTGTCTTGTGCATGGAACCACTGGAAATTGTCTTCCATTACAACACCTTCTCGGTTGAACAAACCAATTCCTTCGGCTAGATTTCTTCTGTGCACAGCTAACAAATTTTTTGCCCGGGATAGTGATTTATCGCGATCTCCGAAACATATAGATAAGCCAACATCGGGCCGTCCATACCTTGCAGTTGCATTTAAAATTGTAGAGAATTCGGTAGCTTCTCGAAGTTCGGTTCCTATAATTTCTTTTTCTAATTCATAAACAGGAGCTATAAAAGAATTTATTTTCTCAGGAGGGAGTCCACGGGAGATCGAATATGTAACTAGACTACTAAGTATTGTCTTTTGATCTGAGTGAGAAAGCTCGACCCAAGTTTTCCATTTGCCATTCCCGCGTGATTCGATGTTTAAATTTTTTAGGAAACGAATAGCTCCAGAGGAATCATTGGATATACCAGGTATCCCAAATTCGGAAGAATATTCTAATAATTTTGGGAGAGGTCTAGTTTGTTTTCCATAAAAAGATAAATCGGGTTTGATATTCAATACTCCTTTTTCTGCACCTTCTTGTGCTATGTTTTTATTTGGCCCGATTAATCCCTCTTCTCTTGCCTGCATATCTCCAACAGCACCTACAATGGCAAGTGCTGCTAGATCTCTATTATCAACTTCACCAGATTCCAAAGCTCTTGCGAGGAAATAACATGTCCCTGCTCCGGATAATTCAGAGGCACCATTAATTCCAAATAAAAGTGGGTTTAAATGAAAATCAGAATTGAATTCAGATGGTGGAGAATCTGAAGGGGTAATTGAAGGCTGATGGTGATCGCAAATAATAGGTGTAAAATTTCCTTTTTCACCATATTGTATTATTTTTTCTATCTGTCCACTCCCAAAATCTGTGAAAAGAATTGTGTCATAATCTGTTTTTGTTAATTGTCGTAATTCTGGCTCGCCTAATCTCTTAGAAAATGCAGTAGTGACAGGTATATTCGCTCGTTTGATTGCTTGGGTTGCTATTGCCGCGCTAGTTAATCCATCCGCATCTATATGGGAGATACACAAGACGGATGTAGAATCCAGTAGATATTTTGCACATTGTGTTGCTCTATTTTTTAATTGAAGAATTGATGAATCGGTCAAAATTCATTCACCATAATGTCCAAATCTGTAGCGAACTTTTTTGCAGATTCAAAATAAGTTCTAATGGGCAAGTCTCTATGTGTATTGATATTTTTTTGAGGGGAACCATTAAATAATTGAACCATTACACGTACATTTTCTCCTTTTACAATTGCGTGGATACCAGCAGAGGGTGCCAATTTTGAGTCTATATTGGATAGAACTACTCTTTCGGTTATTGTTTCGACTCGGGAACGGTGGTTATCGATTAGGTTGTAGATAATAGTGCTGAATTTCGTTTCATCCATAGATGCTACCGAAAAAGTACCTTGACAGGGGGCTGGGACGAAGTGTTTTAAAGGGAGGAAAAAGGTTTTTGTGTTTTTTGAAAATTCTTCAGGTTTTAATTCCTCAAAAGGTAACAAAAGCGCTTTATTTTGTTGGTCGTTTGAAAACCAATTTCTAAATTGGGATGGTGCCTCTTCGAGTAAAAATTCTTGTTTGAGTTCTGGTTGGATTGAATTGAGTTGTTTAGTATTTCTATGATTAGATAATCCTACAATAGTTTCTTTGGGGAGATTTGTTATAGAAGTTCCGTCGGGGGTGAGTAATACATCTCGGACGACATCCTGCCGGGTTATACCTGATAAGATTAATTCCCTGGGAAATTTTTTTGGGAAATGTATTAGAGGGTAGACGGCACCATTCACTTCAGAATCCAACACTTTTTGGTTTAGATGTTCAATGAATTTCTCTTGTTTTTTGACACGTTCGGTGAAATTTTTAGAAGGGGATGAATCGGGTTTTTTGATTTTTTGTAGCTCTACAATATAATTACGAGATTCAAGTTTTACTTTTAGATCCTCCACACGTTGGAGAGAGGAAAGTGAATCTTCAATTGCAAGAGTGATTACCTTCCTTTTTTTCATATTGGTTAGTGAGAATTCCAACGATAAACACCATTCGATGTTGAAAGGAGATATGATTTTGTCGGAATCTCTTTGAAGGGGGATGACTAAAGTAAAAGTAGTTTTGGCTATAGTTTCAACTTCTGCTATTTTTGTGCAGGAGTTTTTATCACAGTACGGGTATTTGGCTTTGTTTCTAGTTTTTATAATAGAAGGGGCGATGTTATTGTATTTTGCCCCTTCAGAAAGTATAGTCCCTATAGCGGTTGTTTTTCTGGCAAATTCCCCAGTAGAATATGCATTGGTAATTTGTATTTCAGTGATTGGGGCGACTATAGGACAATATTCACTTTTCATAGTTGCAAAGAGGATTGGTAGGGA
>WTZT01000130.1 GCA_009889685.1 Candidatus Hikarchaeia archaeon HikBin4 | reverse complement strand
AGAAACATATGATCTCATCACATGAACTCAGAATCTCCTCCTGACCACAACTCGGGACCATTTTTTGACGACCCGCTAGTGGGAATTTTGACCTCCACCGATAGGGGACTTTCTATAGGACTAGATTCCAAAGCTAACTCACTTTATGCTATCATAAATTTAGAAGAAAGAGATTCTCTTCGTTTGGGAAACTTTCTCAATGTCCCCTTTTTTGATGAAGAAAACGTAGATGAAACTCTTCTTTGCAGAATCATCGAACTTTTCTATCATAATGAGTTCCCGCACGAGTTTGGTACCTTTGATGCATCAAATCTTCTGGCAGAGGATTTAAACCAAGGCAACAAAGCCGTCCAGGAAATTGATTTTAACTTCATAGCAAAACTTCAACCACTTTCTCTCGTCCATCATGACAAATTAAAAGATAAGATGTTTAATAAACCCGCTAATAGACTCCCCCGACCTGCGTCTAGGGTTTACAAAGCCAATGAAAATACAATAAGCACCGGTCTCAAACTTTCTAAAAATCCAAAAGATATTTTTGTTGGATATGTATCGCAGCTACTCCCTGAAAAACATCTTCCCTATCGATTTAAAGACAGAAACGTAATCGACTCTATCCTTTTTACCCATGTACTCGTAGCAGGAGGAACTGGATCAGGAAAAACACAAGCAACCAAGAACATCCTCCGTCAGTGTCTAGGGGATCAGAGAACTTACGAAATTAACGGGAAAAAAAGAAAATTAGCCATTGTCCAATTCGATCCTCAGGATGAATATGCCCAGATGTATCACGATGGAGACGACCTACCCGAAGACGTAGTGAGACGTTGCGAAGAAAATAACATTCTATTCGGCCAACACAAAGATACCCAGGTGTTCGTCCCTGATATTGGAGGCGCAAAATATGATTCCAAATACCATGAAGCAAAAACGACCCTTTTCAGCATTCCCTTTTCCCTTGTAGAAAAAAATCATTGGCTCATCTCTCGCAGCGATCTCAATGAACTTCAAACGTCAGGATTAACCGATCACATATTACCTGATTTTTTCAATAAAACACCCGAAAAAAAGCAGACTTATTCCGATTTCATGGAATTTGTCAAAGAAAATGAAGACAATTACATTACTGAAAATAACTCATGGGGTGATATGGCACCAGGGACTTATGGTGCAATCAAACGTAGAGTAGGTGTTTTCTATAATGTCTTTTCTGATTCACAAGCCACCCCGATCACCGAACTCATCGACCAGTTTGTCAAACCCGGACAGCTATCTGTAGTACCTACACCTCATATTAATAATCATAACGACGCGACTTTCGTAGTATTGGCACTTTCTAGTTTATTAATAGATGAAAAACTAACTGAACATCCCAAATACCGAGGTATCAAAGACACACCCTTGATGATCTCAATGGACGAAGCGCATAATTTCCTCTCCAAAGAAAACGCCGATACAGAACAAGGAAACGTTCTCATCCGGAAATTTATCCGTGCTGCAAAACAAGGAAGAAAAGAACGGCTCGGACTTTTCCTGGTCACACAAGATCCTCACGATATAGCTGCAGATATCCTTACTCAAATTGGCACTAAAGTTATCTTAAACCTCAACAACGATTCCGCTATCCGCTCATTAAAACTACCCGATGGGTTAAAGTCTCAAATTCCTAATCTACCCCAGGGAGACATGGTTATTCATTCTCCCAATCTTCGTAGTATCCCCACTGACGTAACCGGGATATCTCATTGCTTAGTCCGCCATAGTCGATGAATATAATCAGTACCACAAAAAGCCCAACCGATTTATATCTCTTATTACTATTTATTACTATGATTGTAAGATCTAATCTATCTATATTCCGCTCAAATATTCTTACACAAATATAAAAATTCTCATGTCCCAAACCCAACCAAAAGATATCAATGTGATACTTCCTGATGGTGCAAAATTATCAATCCCTATGGGTTCAACCATTTCGAATGTTGCATATGCAATAGGCCCTGGCTTGGGAAAAGCTGCTATTGCAGGAACCGTCAATGATGAGTTAGTAGACCTCTACACTCTTGCATCTGACAACGATCATATCTCTATTATAACTGAAAAATCAGACCAATACCTCACCGTTCTTCGCCACTCTGCTGCACATATTTTTGCACAAGCACTCTCTCGCTTATATCCTGATGTAAATTTGGCAATAGGTCCTCCTATCGACACTGGATTTTACTACGATTTTGATGGAGCCCAGATCACGAAAGAAAACTTCCCTGAAATAGAATCAGAAATGAAGAAAATCATTAAATCTAACTATGAAATTCTCCGTGTTGATGTCTCTCGGGAGGAGGTAGAAGAGTTCTATTCCACTAATCCCTTCAAACTAGATATTCTCCAAAATGAAGCCGCTGAAGCAGAAAACGTATCATTTTACACTCAAGATGATTGGAAAGATCTTTGCAAAGGTCCTCATGTATCTTCAACAGGCAAGGTGAAAGCTATCCATTTGTTAGACATATCCGCTGCTTATTGGAGGGGCGATTCTAACAATCCAACTCTCACTCGCGTCTATGGAACTGCTTTTAAATCCCAATCCGATCTCGAAGAATTTCTCCGTCTCCGTGAACTTGTAAAAGAACGAGACCATCGGAAACTTGGACAAGAGCTCGATTTATTTTCTATCCCTGAAATAACTGGCCCCGGTCTTCCCCTTTTTCACCCCAACGGGGCATATGTTCTCAGAGAATTGTCTTCCTATGTAGATTCCCTAAATATCAACTCTGGTTATGAGCCAACCGAAACTCCTCATTTATTTAAAACAGAACTATGGAAACGATCAGGTCATTATGATAACTATCGCGATGATATGTTCATCTTCGAAGTCGGCGACGAAGAATTTGGCCTCAAACCGATGAATTGTCCTGGCCACGCAACCATTTTTAATCAACGAAAAAGAAGTTACCGTGATTTACCAGTTCGATACTTTGAAAATGGTAAAGTCTATCGTAAAGAACAACGCGGAGAATTATCTGGACTATCTAGATTGTGGGCATTTACTATTGACGATGGGCATATATTCCTTCGGCATGATCAAATTGAAACTGAAG
>WTZT01000013.1 GCA_009889685.1 Candidatus Hikarchaeia archaeon HikBin4 | reverse complement strand
AATATACGTCAGGTGGCGCGGGGGCAGAACAAACGATGGCTTCTAATAGAAGAGAACTTGATCGATATCAAATTGTTCCTCGAATATTGAGAGATGTCTCAAAAATAGATATGGGAGTTGAGTTATTTGGGAAGAAACTTCCAACTCCGCTAATACTTGCACCAATAGGATCCCAAAGGATGTACCACCAAGATGGAGAATTGGGTACTGCAAGGGCAGCGAGTAGGCAAAATGTCCCGATAACATTGAGCACCTGGTCCTCTACGCCTCTAGAAATGGTTGCGGAAGTTATGGGAAATATGTCTAAATTTTTTCAACTATACTGGATAAATGAGTGGGAAGTGACGGCAAGTTTTGCATCTAGAGCAGAAAAGGCAGGATATGATGCTATTTTCATCACGCTAGATGGTCAACGGGGTGCATGGCAGCCGAGATCTATGGAGACCAATTACAGCGTGAACAGCGAATGGTCCACAGATAAAGATGCTCCTAAGGCCATATTTCTTTCAGATCCAGTAGTAGCAGATGCATTAGGAATTGAGGTTGATAATTGGGATTCTGCTGACGAAAAAACAACTCAATTAATAAAATCTAAGTATAAATATAATGCTAGTCTTACATGGGAGGGTATTGAGAAACTTAGAGAAGTTGTAGATATTCCAATTGTATTAAAAGGGGTGCTACATCCAGAAGATGCAAAAATGGCAGTGGACATAGGAGTAGAGGGAATAGTAGTGTCTTCGCACGGTGGGAGAAGGATTGATGGGGCAATTGGTGCCGCTGGTGCGCTAGGAAAAATTTCCGAGATAGTAGGTGGAGAGATTCCAGTTTTATTCGATAGTGGAGTTAGGACAGGGGCAGATGTATTCAAAGCATTGGCACTAGGGGCAACTGCCGTACAGATTGGTCGTCCCTACGCATATGGATTGACTCTTGCTGGAGAACAAGGAGTTTATGAGATAATTGGAAATCTACTTGCAGAGTTAGAGAGCACTGTTGGCGTTGCAGGGTACAAAAATTTGAAGGAAGTTAAAGAATCGAACGCATTGGTACACTACCCATGGATGCAGAAGTTACTTTAGAGATTGATTTAGTAAGTCTCTAGCACGTTTTGCTGCGCTCCCAGCAGATTTATCAAAAGTGTCCCCATCTCCCGCAAAAATAATGCTTCTAGAGGCACTAACTAGTCCTACATTGTGAGAGGATAGACAGTGGTTTGCGGCAGATTCTACATTTCCTTTCTGGGCCCCAATTCCAGGTACAAGGAAGGGAAGATCTGGAGTAAGAGTTCTTACACGTTGTAATTCATCAGGATTGGTTGCACCAACTACGAGGCCGACGTTCCCATGTTCATTCCAGCTGTCTGCAAGTAGAGCAACGTGTTCATAGAGATACATTCCAGAAGATAATTTTAGATTTTGTAGATCGGACCCACCAGGATTAGAGGTTCGGCACAATATGAAAACACCTGCATCAGATCTAGATAAAAATGGACTAAGAGAATCAATACCCATATATGGGTTTGCAGTTATTGCATCTGCCATATCGAGTAATTTTGCATATTGATGTGCAGTGGCCCCTATGTCGGCTCTCTTTGCATCCAAAATGACGGGGACTCCTTTTCCATGAGCATAAGATATTGTTTCTACTAAAGAATCCCACCCATCAGAATTCTCATAGTAAGCTGCATTTGGTTTGTATGCAGCTGCGTAAGAACAGGTTGCGTCAATAATACGCCGATTGAAACTCCAAATAGGTAGATCTTCGTCTTGAAGGTGAGAAGGGATGTAAGCAGTGTCAGGGTCTAGACCTATGCATAATATACTGCCTATAGAATTGATCCGATCGGCGAGCGATTCGAAGAAAGTCATTAAAGATACAATGTACGTCACACATTAGAAACATATCGGACAAGGGGCGAATGGTGAAGAAGATTGTAGAATGAGAGTAAGTGGATATTGTGCAGGTATTTTTATTAATTGGTCAGAAAATTCCGACCGCTTCATTTTAATACACCGCTGGATTCGGTTGTTGTATGCAGTTTCAAGGCCGTTCTAAGAGGAAACGGACAGGTGGGCGGCTGAGTTTTTTCCGAAAAAAGAGAAAATCAGAACTTGGTCGGCTACCATCAAATACGAATATTGGAGAAACACGGAGACAAGTGTTTAATTCGAGAAGTAAAGCGAAAAAAATTCGAGCTTTATCTACTGATAAAGTAACTGTATCGGATGGGGAAAAGTCAATAACAGCCACCATAGAGAATGTAGTTTCGAATGCGGCTAACTTGAATTACGTTCGTCGTAATGTGATTACGAAAGGTGCAATAATAGATACTAGTGAGGGAAGGGCAAGAGTTACATCTAGACCTGGACAAACTGGTCAAGTAAATGCTGTTTTAGTTGGTAAAGACGAAGTATAAGTCTGCGAAAAATTATGAAAAATATATAGGAATTGAGTTGTGGAAGAAGTAGATCTTAAATCTGAAAAGTACGAAAAGCATCGTGCTGCTGGGAAAATTCTTGCAGATACACTTTCAGAAGCTGTAAAGAAAATTGATGTAGGTGTGACTCATTTGGAAGTAGCAGAATTTGCAGAAGAGAGAATCCGAGAGTTGGGAGGAGAACCGGCATTTCCAGTAAACATAAGTATAAATGAAGAAGCTTCACACTCGACTCCGGGTATGGCCGAAAAAACTAAATTTGGTGAAGAAATGATCTGCTTGGATATAGGAGTCCATGTTGAGGGGTGGATTGCGGATGCTGCCAAAACTGTGGATCTATCGGGCAATCCAAAACTTGTAGAGGCTTCGGAAGGGGCACTAGAAGCTGCGTTGAGTCTGATAGAACCTGGTGTGAATGTTGGAAAAATAGGAGAAGTAATAGAATCTAAAATTGACAAGATGGGATATAATTCAATAATCAATCTTTCGGGCCATGGAGTGGGGAAGTACGATGCGCATATAGGGCCAAACATTCCTAATTGTGCTATCGAAACGGGAGTGGAATTGAAAGTGGGAGATGTTGTAGCAATTGAACCTTTTGCAACAGAGGGAGGTGGGAAAGTAACGGAGGGTGGAAAAGAAGAGATATTTTCTTTAATTCAAAGACGCCCAGTTAGGGGAAGAAGATCGAGAGAACTCATAGAATTGATTGAAAATAGATATAAGACCCTTCCTTTTGCTGCCAGATGGATTGAAGAATCACAGGGAAAAATCTCGTTACAGAGATTAAAAATGGCAAGAATCATCAGAGGTTATCCTGTTTTAAGAGAGCAAAAAGGTAAACTAGTGAGTCAAGCAGAGCATACGGTGATTGTGACAAAAAATGGGTGCGAAATAATAACGAAATAGAGGGGTAAAGAGAGATAGACTAAAGGCGTCTCTGATATACTGCCACGCATGGACCAGATCTTTGCCCCTTGGAGAATGGAATGGATTTCTAGACAGGATTGGGAAGAAGTTTCTAATGAGTGTGTGTTTTGTGAAATATACAAAAAGGGGAAAGACAGAGAGCTAGGAGTAATAGCTGAAAATGAATATATATATGTTGTTTTGAATAATTATCCATATAATCCGGGGCACGTGATGGTGATTCCTAAAGAGCATACAGGATCTTATGCGGAATTGAATGAAGAGGTGTTATTTGCCCACTCACGATTGAAAGTGAGGACATTGAAAGCATTGGAAACTGCGTTTAGTCCACATGGGTTCAATACAGGTTTAAATTTGGGTAAAGGAAGTGGTGGTTCGATTAATGAACACATGCATACGCATATTGTTCCAAGGTGGGAAGGAGATACCAATTTTATGCCGATCCTAAGTGATACGAAAATCGTCGTGGAAGGCATGCTAGAAACATATCGAAAACTGCATGATGCATTTGTACAACAAGATGGGGCCGAAGATAGAGGAGAAGAAAAATCGGTGTGGGTTGGCGAATAGATTTAAATGCCCTATAAAGGGAGGATGGCAGATTTATGCTGAGTCTTTATGCCCGAGGGGGGGCTATATGTTGTCAAAGGGGTACTATGCATGAATGGTAGTGTGTTTAAAGAGGAATTGTTTAAAGGAAAAAAAGTGTTTATAACAGGGGGTGCAACAGGAATGGGGCTAGGGTTTTCAAGAGCTTTTTTAGAACATGGAGCAAACGTTTTTATAGCATCTAGAAATGCCGAACGATTAGAATTGGCATCTGAAAAATTGAAGGAACTAACTGGGAAATCAATATTATGGAAAGTCATGGATGTTAGAGAAGAATCAAGTGTGGAAGAGGCAGTTGGGTTTATTGAACAAGAATGGGGAAGTATAGATGTAGTAGTAAATAATGCTGCGGGGAACTTTTTTTGTCCGATAGAAAATCTTAGCGAAAATGGATGGAGGGCAGTTGTGGATATAGTGTTAGATGGGACATTTAGGGTTTCGAAAAAATGCTTTCCCTTATTAAAACAGAATGGGGGATCAATTGTGAATATAATTGCCAATTATGCTTGGAGTGCGGCCCCATATGTTGGCCATTCTGGTGCTGCGAAAGCGGGTGTTCTCAATTTGACAAGGACACTAGCACTTGAGTGGGGAAGACACAATATCAGAGTGAATGCCATGTGCCCAGGAGTGGTATTGACAGAGGGTGTAAAAAAGAATTTGTTGGGAGATGAATCGATAATTGAGAGATTAGAAAATGATATTCCGATTGGGGGAATAGCGAGTGTAGAGCAAATGGCACAACAGGTGCTTTATCTATGTTCTCCTGCGGCGGACGTGATCACAGGAGAAGTTTTAGTTGCAGACGGGGGGCAATCACTGGTTGGCAATATG
This sequence comes from Candidatus Hikarchaeia archaeon HikBin4, assembly GCA_009889685.1. Lineage (GTDB taxonomy): Archaea > Halobacteriota > Halobacteria > Halobacteriales > Hikarchaeaceae > Hikarchaeum. The sequence goes on along the minus strand of WTZT01000013.1, from coordinate 5,300 downwards.
TTTTACTCATTGGGGAAAGAATTTTATAAATGATGGAAATAAATTAAACGGGTTCGGCGAAAGCATAAACATGCTCAGAAGAAATTATGTGCGATTGTATGAACGCACCGGGGGCAATTCCATAATCTTCAGAATTCTTTATTATTACCTGGCGATATGCCTCATCTCTACATTTCATAGATCCGTTGAGCCCGGGTTCAACTGCAAGAAGGGTGTGGCGAGTTCCAATCATAGACCGATATGCTTGAGAGGTTATTTCGAATTTAAGTTTGGTCATCTCGGATGAACGTTGTTTTTTAAGAGTGCCTCCAAGGCCTTTTAATTTTGCCGCATCGGTACCAGGGCGTTTAGAAAAACGTGTTATATTAATTCGTTCTGGTTGGACTTCACGCATGAGATTTAGTGATTGTTGGTGGTCTTCAGTTGTTTCGGTGGGGAATCCAACAATAAAATCTGTAGCCAAGGTCCAATGGTCTATATGCCGGTTGAAAGTAGAGACTATATCTCTGAATTCGTTTACTTGATGTTGACGCCTCATATGACCCAAGACGCTGTTAGATCCAGATTGCACAGGGGCATGGATAAAATCATAGAGCTTTTCATGCTTAGAGAATACGTTGACAAGAGATTCGCAAATTCCATGAATTCCCTTGGGGTTTGCCATCCCCAATCGAACACGAAAATCACCGGGAAGTTCGCAGATTTCGTCGAGTAACTGATCCAACACGCGTTTGCCAAGGTCCCATCCGTATACACCAGTATCCTGTCCGGTAACACGGATTTCTTTTGCCCCGGCTTTTATTAAGTTCCGGGCTTTGGAGACATTCTCCTCTATGGAGGGTGATTCTATCTTTCCCGTCGCTTTTTTGGTGATACAGTAAGAACAATCAGACATACATCCACGGGCTATAGGTAGTATTCCGATTACACCGTCGAGTATAGGAAGTGTGTCTTTTGTAGTTGTGGGGCATTCGCCGTTTCCAACTGCTAGAGGGACTTCATCCCAGCCACAAACACGAGCATTGATTCCAGATTCATGGATTAAATCGGGCTGGGCAAGTGCGAGACATCCAGTGATAATTAGATCAGACACGAGAGGTTCTAGTTCCCTTGCTCTAGACAACATCTTTTGTTCAGTTTTTTCTATGACTGTACAAGTATTCAGAATCGCAACATCGGCGGATTCGGGGTTTTCGACTTTGTAATGTCCTGCGTCTCTGAGGAGCTGTTCAATTAGCTTACTTTCTCCTTGATTAGCTGTGCATCCATAAGTTTCGATGTGATACGAAGCCATTGTGATTAGAGGTACTGTCCAGAGGGGACAAAAACACAACGGTATTCTTACAGCCGTAATGGCTTTCAGGTGCCCTAAACAATAATAAGTATGTTAGAGATTCTGCCTTCAGATTTTGGAATCCCCTCAATGCCACATCTAATTATGATCTTAATTTTTGCAGGCATAATTGCAATAGTTCTTTGGAAATGTGAGATAAGAATCGATGAGAATATCATTGTATCTTTAATTCCATGGATGGCATTTGGTGCGGGTTTGCGGGTGATTGGCGTAGTGGGTTTGGAAGAATACAATGGACTAGAAAATATTTCGTTCCTATTTGGAAACCCAACAGTGTACATCACTACATTCATCTTAGTGGGCTGTGTTTGGGCAGTGGTTTTACTTCTTAATAAAGATCAAATCGCGGAAAAGATCCTCCTAGTGAGTGGATTAGTGGGGTTTAGTGCTACAATGTTGGTGTTATCAAAAAGTGGGTGGACGCATCCGGTGTGGGCGGTTGGAGGGTTAATAACAGCTTTGGTGATTTCTATTTTAGTGTGGGAGGGAATAAAAAGAAAAAATACAGAGATTCCAAAAGTGTTGGGAAGCACAGGATTGCTAGTTATCCTAGGACAAACTCTAGATGGGATATCTACAGCAATTGGAATTGACATATTGAATTTTAGTGAGCAAACTCCAATTTCTCAGATTATATTGGATGTTGGCGCAGCGCTTCCAATTGTAAATGTTATGGGGGCGGGTTGGTTTTTTGTATGTGTTAAAATTGGATTGGCAATAGCCCTAGTTTTTTTGTTTGTAGATTATGCAAAAGAAAAGCCTTTGTATGCAAGAATTTTGTTAATAGTGATGATTGCAATTGGTATTGGTCCGGGAATGCATAACCTAATATTATATTCGGTTGCAGGATGAAAACAAGAATATGAGAAAACAGCCACATTTGCTCGTGGGAGAGGGGGAATTGAATGAAATTGCACTATTGCCGGGAGACCCTAATAGAGTGGAAATAGTTGCGGAGTTGGCAGATGAATATGAAATTATTTCTGAGAATCGAGAATACAAGATTTGCAATATAGAATACAAAGGGAAGAGTTTGACCATTTGTTCTACAGGGATTGGGTGTCCATCCGCTGCGATAGCTATAGAAGAACTTTGTAAAGTTGGGGTGAAAAAAATGATTAGATTAGGGACGACGGGTGCACTTCAAAAAGGGATTAAATCAGGGGAATTTATCATAGTCACAGGGGCTGCTAAAGAGGAGGGGACAACAAAAAAATATGAATCAGAAGTATACCCAGCGGTTGCAGAGCATAAGGTTGTTTCTGCTTTGATAGAGACAGCAAAATTACGCGATCAGAAATTCCATGTTGGTGCCGTGGTAACCAATGATGCATATTATGCAGAGACAGAAGATTATATAGAAAAATGGGAGAAAGCAGGGTTACTGTCTGTTGAGATGGAAACTTCGGTCGTTTTGACTTTGTCTAGGAGATTCGGAATGGAAGCAGGTGCAATACTAACTGTGGATGGGAATTTGGTAGAAGGATCTAAAAAGGGCGAAAATAAAGGGGAAGAATTCCCAAGAAAAGTACTAGACAGGATTGAAGAAATGGGTAGGATAGCATTGGATGCGAGTTTGTTACTTTAAGGAGGGTTTGGATTATCATGAAATGGAAATTATTTGCTAATTTTGCAGAGGTTGCAGGGGAGAGAGAAATTGAGATAAAAATGGATAATGTGGTCACGGTTGAAGGAGCTCTAGAAGATCTATTTGACCAGATACCAACATTAAGAGAGTTAGTAATGGATGAGGAGATGAAGGTGCATGAACACGTTCAGATTCTATGCAATGGTGAAGAAGTAAGAGGGGAAAAATTTTCAAAATTGGCAATAGAAGATGGAGATGAGCTAGCAATCATCCCGCCTATGAGTGGGGGATAATAGGTAAATATCAATCCCAAGGTCGGGAGGGTTCTGTGATCTCTCCTGCTAGAGAAGTTTGCATTGACTCGGAAGGATCGTCTGTGTTGGCAAGTACCCACATCAACTTTACCTTTGCAGTTCCGGGGAGCATATCTCCACCTTCAATTACACCGATGTTTAGTAGATCTCGGCCTGTGTCGTAGACACGAGAGCATACGCGCCCTTCGATACATTGACTTGTCATAACAATGTGAGTTCCATTTTTAATAAGTGAAGATAGATGGGGAATAAAATCTGTGTGAACGTGACCTAACCCAGTTCCTTCGATCACTATACCTGATTTATCCGAGCAAGCATCGATTAAGTTGGTATCCATCCCGGGAGTATATTTGATCAATTCGACATTAAGATTTAGATTGGATTGGATGGAAAGTTTGAATTCTCCACGTTTGTGGTGAGCTCTCCGATAAGTAACACGGCGGGTATGATAATCTACCTCTCCAAGAGGAAGGTTTCCTATCGTCTCAAAGGCGCTTCGTTTCGAAGTATGATTTTTTCTTGCCCTAGTCGCTTGGTGGAGAGAACAATGGTTATCTGAATCGTTCGAATGCATGCAAATCAAAACTTCAGCGCATGTAGATTTTGCTGCTTCGACTGCACAAATGACATTGACTAAATTATCACTAGAAGGCCGATCAGAAGAACGTTGACTGCCTGTGAAAATTATGGGCACAGGAGTTCGAATCATAAAAGAAATCGCAGCTGCCGTGTATTGCATCGTGTCAGTTCCGTGCATGACTATGACGCCGTCAACTCCAGCTTCTATTTCTTCACATATTGCTTTCGCTAGATCCTGCCAAATTGAGGGGGTCATATTCTCCGATAAAATATTAGCAACAATTTTACTGCGATAATTGGCTAGGCCAGATAAATCGGGTATAGATCGTAGTATGTCAGTTACATCGAATTGAGAAGTTACGGCCCCGGTTCTATAGTCAATAGTAGATGCGATAGTGCCCCCGGTTGTGATTAGAGAAATGGTGGGAAGGTCCTCGTCGAAGATGATATTTGAAATATCATCTGGCCCAGTTTCGGGGGTGGGGAGTTGATCAGACTCAGCGGTAATAAGTTCTATAGATGCCCCTTCGGAAGAGATACCAACATTGTAGCCACCAGGTAGTTTTAGGATTAGATATTGATCGTTTGGCGAAGGTAATAGGATTCCTTCGTATGAAGAATCATTTTGATAAACGCGAACGTGATCGCCAGAATTCATTTTTGATAAAGCCTCCAGTCCATCAGGTTATGTGGTAATAATATACCTGAATATTGAAAAGGATGTCTGATTAGCGTTATTGTCGTAGAAGATATAGGAGTGGGACGGTTTTTATGTGAGCGATAGCTATCACAAGTATGGCTAGCTATTACATTGTGGATAGTGATGCGCATTATTTGGAATCTTTGCCAGAACTAGCAGATTATATTCCAGATAATAATCCGTTTAAACAGCGATTCAAACGCCAACCTAGTAAGATGTTTCCTTCAGCGGGGTACCCAGATCACTACATGTATGGAAGGATAAAACGCGATGAAGTGGGGTATCTTAGAGGACAGACGGTTCCAGAAGACATCCCCACTGCAATGGAAATTGTTGGGGCCGATGTGATAGTTGTGATTACACAAAAGATGCTTGCATTTGCACGTCTCGGGGGAGATGATGAAAGGCCAGAATTGATTTCTAATGCGTATGCAGATTATATGCTAGATCGGATTTTAGATCCAAAGGAAGGGATATATGCGCTGTTAGTACTGCCATATCAAGATCCAGAACGTGCCGTCGAACTAATTGATAGATGTGGCAGCGAAAAAGGATTTGCAGGGGCTTGTATGATTTGTGGAGGACCAGAACCACCATTTGGAAATAGAAAATACGATGGGATTTATGAAGCTTGCCAAGATGCAAAATTACCACTAGTGTTTCATGCAGGAGGGGCGAGTTTAGATTATTTCTATATCAAAGGGTATGAAAAATTCATAGAAACCCATACACTTGGTTTTTTATGGAGCAATATGTCCCAATTGG
>WTZT01000129.1 GCA_009889685.1 Candidatus Hikarchaeia archaeon HikBin4 | reverse complement strand
ATGTGTATACATTATCTTCGGTGTATTTTTCACCCCAAATGCGTATCGCATCTATGATTGGTAATGCCTTGTATATCGGATGGCGTTCGTTGTCGATATAAGGGATATACGCAGGATGGCCTTTTACGGTTAGTTTGAAATAAAGAACTCCAGGGAGGGCATAACTTACTAACATTCGTGAACTTTCTACCACGACAGCGTAGTCGGATGTGACTCCTGAATTGAGTAATTGTTGAGTCCCTATACCATGGCCCCTGTACCTTGGACCTTGGTATTGATCTATTTCTGCTTTCCCAGTTTCAGCTGCCACACCTGCTAAGATTAAATCGTTATTAAGTTCCACCCCAGCATCCTTAATTGCTTTTGCGGCTATGAGAAATGTCGATACATTTCCTTTACAATTGGAACTTCCAGCACCATATAGCCTCCCGTCTTCCATATAAGGTACGGGTTGCCAAGATTTATGTTTAGATAATTCACCGTAGACTAGATATTCGTCGTGAGGATCTAATCCGCCTTGGCTCGTGTCAAGATGTCCATTATACATGAGTGACTTTCCTTCGGCAGGGTTTACACCTTTTATCCTTCCTATGGCATTGTAACGCTCGGGACCTATTTCCTGAAGTCTACCAGATAATCCATTTTCAGTCATCCACTGCGCCATAAATTCACCCACCGGGCCTTCCATACCAGGAGGGCTAGGAATAGCTATGAATTGTTTTGCTAGGGATAGTGCTTCGTCTTCATCTATTTTTTCGAAAACTTTTTGGACTTGATCTTCCATATGAAAATTAAATATAAGAAAAGAGTTAAATGTACCTCTTTTTAACAACATGTTTTTTTGGTGAATAACAAGCTAACTTTTTACTCTATGAATGAGGATAGTAAAGCTATGACTGAATTGTTATCAAGGGTTATTATTCTTACCACAGGAGGAACTATTCAAAATGACTTAAGCGTCGAGGGATATCTATCGGGGGAAGAATTAGTGAGTAGAATTCCTGAAATTCAAGAAATTGCAGAAATCACTGTTGAAGACATATCAAGCGTTGGGAGTCATCAGATGACCTCTGATATCTGGTATGCACTAGCTAATAGAATCAACATGCTAGCAGGTTCAGAGTATTGCCCAGACGGTTTTGTGATAACAAGTGGATCGAACACCTTAGAAGAGACGGCTTATTTCTTAAACTTGGTGTTGAAAACTGAGATTCCTGTTGTTTTGACTGCATCTCAAAGGAATCATGGTATGGTTGGGAATGATGGAGATATGAATTTACTTTCCGCCGTGAGAGTTGCTATATGTGAAGAATCTGTAAACAAAGGAGTTCTAGTGGTGGTGAATGATCAGATACATTCTGCACGAGAGGTAACTAAGGTAGTTACGAGCCGACCCGATGCTTGGTCGTCAGGGGACATAGGAGTATTAGGTTTGTGTGATAAATACGGGTATGTTCAATACTACCGAGAAACTCAAAGGAGACACGCGCCAGATGTTATTTTTGATCTTTCTGATTCGAGTGCCGAAACATTTCCAAAAATCGTGGTGGAATACTCAATATCTAATGCAGATGGAAGTGGGATCCCCCATGAAATTGAAACTGGAGCACAGGGGATTGTTTATGCGGGTTTTCCAACTGGTGCGCCTGCAGAACCAAATGGCGGAGGTCAAGCAGAACAATTAAGACTTGCAGCTGAAGTTGTTCCAGTAGTGATGAGCCACAGAGGGGCAGATGGATGGCCATACCGTAGGCGAACTATATTAGAGGATGGATCATTTATTTGGGGAGATACATTATCACCTCAAAAGGCGGCAATACTCCTATCATTGAGTCTTACGAAAACATTAGATCCAAAAGAGATACAGGAAATTTTCTTAGAGTATTGAAAACAAGATGCACCTATCCAATCTAATCGTATGATGAAATAATCTGATCGGGTGAGATAATCTTATTATTTTCGTCCAAACGTAAGATAGTTGGTGGCGAAAACTGCCAGCGGATATGTTGTCCCATTCGCAGGATTTTCCATGAAGGTAAAAATTGATTGTCTCTATAGATCCCATAGGCCATGATAATAACTAAATCGTCCACGTTGGAAAGGTGGGCTGCTGCTCCGTTAATACATATTTCCCCTTCGCCTCCTTCAATCGCATAAGACCAGAATCGAGATCCATTAGTTAGGTTTACAATTTGGACTTGATCATATTCAGCAATGTCTGCAGCTCGAAGGAGTGATTTGTCGATAGTGATGCTGCCTTCATAGTCAATGCTAGTTTCAGTGACTTTTGCCCTGTGTATTTTAGACCGCAGTCTCGCCCTCATTGGATATAGGTTTGTTGTTTGTGGCACTATTTAGGGTTGGCGACATAGGTAGATGAGAATCATATTCTACAGGATTAAGGTCATATCAATTAGACTATATCACTTTTATTTTTAGATAAGTAAAATTCAAAACTTTTATATGTCTGATTCGATATCAAAATAGCAATGAGTCTTAGTGACATGATGAAAAGCAGTAGGGAGAGCTTTGGAGGCCTCAAACTGGAAAGAATTGGGCTTACACTCCTAATGCTTATACTAATTTCAGGAGCTGCAGATTTTGTGTTGCAAACACCTGTAAGTATACAAAAAGTTACATGGGTCCCCATATTTGACGCATATACTCAGGTTTCAGTTTTCGTTGCGGCCACTCTGTTGATTTTTTTTGGTCTAGAGAGATATTTCAATATAGATGTGGGACAAATAATGCAGGATGGAGAAAAATGGCAGGTCCCCACTGCTACTTTTCTCGGGCTTCTCCCAGGTTGCGGGGGGGCAGTGGTTGTAATTACGAGTTTTGCCAGAGGAAAAATCACACTAGGTGCAATGGTGGGAGCTTTGATTGGAACTATGGGAGATGCGGCATTTCTTCTTCTAAGTCAGGAACCAGCTACATATGTTAAAATTATTTTAATATCGGGGACCGCGGGGGTATTAACGGGATGGGTTGTGGATAGAGTTCACCCCGGAGATCTTTATACAGTTGCAAAAATTAAAACTCTGAAAGTAATCGGAGAAGTCCGAAAAAGGGACTTAGTGTATGTGATCATTGCAGCTCCTGGGTTGATTTTGGGAATCATGCAGCTTATGCAGA
>WTZT01000128.1 GCA_009889685.1 Candidatus Hikarchaeia archaeon HikBin4 | reverse complement strand
GCAAACGGTCCTCTTTCGCTGCTGCAGTTCTGGTGGAGTCTTCAATATCTAGTGCCACAACTGCGGGTTTCAATGCCCCGCCCCCTTTGAACAAAGGATGGTTTCCGATATCAGAATGTACAAACCGAGTAAATGCGCGACGATTTGGAGGAAGATGACCATAAATAATTTCTTCCGAAACTAGATCATAGACAGGAATTCTAGGAGTTAGAAGAGTGTTTTCTGCCACGACAGAACCTTCCCCGACTACGAATCCACTAGTCACACGGCATCCAGATCCTAAGGAAACATCATCTTCTATGATAACAGGGGAAGATTCTACAGGTTCCAATACCCCGCCTACAACTGCATTCGCCCCAAGTTTCACGTTGGTCCCTACCTGAGCACAAGAGCCAACCACATCATTTGAATCGACAAGAGTTCCATCGCCAATTGACGCGCCTATGTTGACAAAACAAGGACTCATCAAAATTGCATTAGAACCAATATGAGCTCCACGTCTGATGACTGTTGCAGAAGGGGTGTTTCGAGTTCCTCTCTGGGAAAAAGTAGAAGTATCTGCGAGGGGCAAAATATCATTGTAAACAACATCCCCATAAACGATAGGGTTAGTTTTCCTGAGAGAGAAATTTAATAAAATTCCATGTTTGACCCAATGATTTACCACCCATTCTTCAGATTTTTTTTCTGCGGCTTTGGTTGATCCAGACTCGAGAGAGTCAAGAAATTCATCGAGTATGACTAGGTCTTCCTCGGTACAATTTTCAGAAGTCAATTCCCCGGATGTTTGCTGGCTCCATAGAGCAGAAATATTATTTTTGAGGCTCATGTCGGAACCCCCAATACGTCCTTAAATCCATACCAACCGGGTGGCTGATTGGAAAGCCAAATTGCAGAATCTATAGCACTCGAGGAATACACTCCGCGACTTTCTGCTTGATGTTTCAAAGTGATCATTTCGTCATTTCCAGCGAAAAGTACCTCGTGGGAACCGCGAATGTTACCTGCCCGTACAGAATGGATTCCGACTTCATTTGGTTTGCGCTCATTAATACCTGATCGACCATATGTAGGATCTAAATTTGAGCGGGATTTTCCGATAGTGTCTAAGAGAGATATGAGAGTTCCGCTGGGTGCATCTATTTTTTTGTTATGATGAGTTTCGGTTAACTCAACGTCGTAATTGGATAAAATTCCAGAAATAGAATCAATTGCTAGATGTAATGCTGCGATTCCCCTAGAGAAGTTGGCTTCAAAGAGGATGGGAATTTCATCACTGAGTGTGTGTAGCTCGTTTAATTGTTCCTCCGTGAAGCCAGTAGTACCAATAACGATGGGAATTGAGAATTTTGCTGCGTTTTCAGCAAAAAATAAACTTGCTTCTGGGACTGTTAAATCAATGATCGCATCTGGGTTTGATTCTTGGAGTTGAGAAGGGAAATCAACAGGGTTGCAAATTGGAAATTCTACTGAGGATAAATGGTTTGGAAGTTCGTTCTGAGTTTTTTGGGAAGTGGCAAAGGACACGGTCGTTGAATCCGCTCTTTGAAGTATCTCTTCGATTACAGATTTGCCCATGCGTCCTGTTGCCCCGGTTACTGCTATATTCATATAGTATGCTCTAATTTTGTTAAATCACTTAGAAGGTCAAGAAGTTTTTGACGATTGGAATCGGAAATTCTTGTCAGGGGCAATCTAAGATGGGGTGGAGAACCATATTTCAGATGCATTGCTTCTTTGATAGGTATCGGGTTCGATTCAATAAATAATCCACGGAAAATTGGACACAATTTTCGGTTGAGAGATAACGCATGGAGGAAATTGTGCCGTTCCCCAGGTAGAGTGGACCACACCATATCAGAAGTTAATTCTGGCGCTATGTTGGCTGCAACACTAATAACACCCGACCCACCAAGACATAGTATTGGAAAGGTCAGCTCGTCATCCCCGGATAAGATGTCAAAATGTTCGTCCCTAGTACTTTCGATTACTTGGGATATAAATCCTAGATCGCCACTAGCCGCCTTATACCCAACAATGTTATCGTGAGATGCGAGTGATTTCGTTGTTTTTACTTCTATATTCCTTCCAGTTCTAGAAGGTACGTTGTAAATGATTTGAGGTATATCGATTGCGTCTGCTATGGCTAGAAAATGGGCTTCCATTCCGGCGGGCTCGGGTTTGTTGTAATAAGGAGAAATCAAAAGTATTGCGTCTGCACCTGCGCCTACAGATCGTCTAGAAAGGGCTATGGCTTCACTGGTAGAATTGCTCCCAGTTCCAGCAATAACGGGAATATTTTTGACAGCTCCGACTACACACTCTACTACTTCTACATGTTCATCGTGAGAGAGAGTTGCACTTTCGCCAGTGGAGCCAGTGGGGACCAATCCATCGACCCCAGATGATTCTAATCGTTTGGCATCATGTGCTAGCTGGTCAAAATCGATGGACCCGTCGTCGAAAAATGGGGTGGACATGGCGGGGAAAACACCGGTCAGATTTAGAGAAGTCATGGTAAGTACTCAGGGAGATATTGGGTTTATACTGAGTCAAGTAAGACGTATAAGGAAATAGTCTTTTCCAAAGAAATATGAGTATACCATAACGATATGAGAAAGATAATGGAAGAAAAAAGTGATGAAGAATGGTTACTTGATCTTAAAAATATTGCAGATTATCAGTTTGGGAAAGGTGCAGGAGAGGGGCTATTTACAGGTCGGATGAGAATAGAGAGATCGAGAACTGGTAGGGCTCGTCAAATTCATTCAGAGGAAGAGTACATAGCAACATATACCAAAGGAGGAAGACTTTCGTTGGGGATCGGGGGTGGAAAAAGGATTATAAAATCGCTTAAATTTCCGGCATACAGAGTCGTGGTAGGAGAAGAATCAGAAGAGTATATTAGAGACGGAAAAAATGCATTTGCAAAATTTGTGGTAGAGGTGGACCCGGACATTAGGCCAAAGGATGAGGTGGTTGTAGTGGGGAAAACCGATTGTTTGTTAGCTGTTGGAAGAGCAAAAATGAGTGCTGATGCCATGTTAGATTTTCATAGAGGTGTTGCTGTGAAGGTTAGAGATGGTCAATTGGAATAAAATTCCGAGCGCCATATTTTTGCTTTGACAAGACATGTAGTCGGGTATGTTTAGC
>WTZT01000127.1 GCA_009889685.1 Candidatus Hikarchaeia archaeon HikBin4 | reverse complement strand
GGGCAGAATCACAAACTGCCATCGCCCGTTTCCAAAACGATCTTGAAAACAAAACCGAACTAAAAAGTATTAGTCCTGCCCGCCTGTCTCTAAACACACTACTAGATGAATTACAAGTCACAAAAAATATCTCCCAACAAGATGACATATTTTCAGTTTCGGTCGAAACTTATCTCTCCTTTGTATCTTATTTACCCGGCGCAAGTTGGAAATTGGTATTCCAAGCACTTTCTCAAGGAAAAATACATGTCGATGAATTTGAATTATATAAACTCTTGGGGGTTGGAATTTTTCGACAAATAAAAAGTGACCTTCCTCTCAAAGTACCCAAAGAAGCAGAAAAATTATTACAAACCCAATTAAAATCCATCCACAATTACATTGATGAAATTGACCTCGAAATAGAATTGGCCCCCGTTTCTATCGATTTTTTCCCACCTTGCATGGTGCATCTATTACAACGAGTAGAGTCCAACGAACGGCTCAATCCACCATCTTTGTTTTCACTGACCTCTTTTCTTATTTCTACCCAAACAAATCCTCAAGATATTTTTGATTATCTAACCAACAATTCTTTCCATCCATCTTTGATTCAATCCGCCATGGATCATCTCCAAGATAAAGATGGGGGCCCTCTATACCCTCCGCCATCTTGTGCAACAATGCAAGCCTATGGTGATTGTGTTAATATGGATGATATTTGCCAAACAATATCCCATCCTCTTCAATACTCTTCCAAAAAACACTCTTAGAATTTTAATTATTCTTCTACTTTCGAAAGCAAATATCCCGTTCCCATCATCGCAATTATAAATCCAACTAGCACTACGATTATCCATAATGTCCCTTCCTGTATAGAATATTTGCTTCCAATATATACGATTGCCAATACAAAGAGACCTGACCAGGCCACCGAAGCGATTATCTCTAACAACCGAATACGCGGTAGACTCATACTTTATCTATTTCTTAGAAATAGCAAAAAGGGCTTCGAAGCAAAACAATCCCCTATCTACAATTATGATGGCCATTATTTCATCTCACCATAATCCTTAATTGTTGTTTTTTCCGATTCACCAACTAATTCCTCAAAATCGATTCCCCTTTCACACATGTCCTTCCGTGAAACACGGTAATTTCCTCCTTTTGTTAGATATAGGTCTCCCGGATGGAAAAAATACCATTTCTCATTATCAAACCTTGCACCAATACGCGCTTTAGCACCAAAATTCTGAGAGAAATAAATTAAAGCCTCGACTTCTTTCCCGCTCAAATAAATCTTATCACTCGCACTCGATTTAACTTCAAATGCATAAAATAACTTCCCATTTCCTGCTAACACATCTGGCAATTCTCGTGACGTAGCACTTCCACTTGCAGGCGCCCGCATAACTGCAAAACCTGCTTTGTCTAGTAGCCTCACCAATTCTCTTTCCACCCGACTTCCCTTCGTTTGAGCAGAGCTCACGTTCCAAACTCCCACCCTTTCAAGTAACTCTCTTGAGTTTCTGAAAGATAGTCTATCTCAATTCCTTCAGATCTAAGTTTGATTTCCGCCACTTGTGTATCCAATTCAATTGGTACTGAATGTAGCCCCGGAGCGTACGTGGGATTTACAACTAACTCGCGCATACACACAGCTTGCATCCCAAAACTTTGATCCATTATTTCAATCGGATGCCCAAGAGACAATGGAGTGGCCAAATTAACAAGCCTCCCCGAAGCAAGTACATTAATCCTACGTCCATCTCCTAATTGATATTCTTGAATCCCGTCTTTTACCATTCGTTCGGATGTGGCAAATTTTTCTAGCTCTTTTATATTAATCTCAACATTGAAATGCCCTGCATTTGCGAGAATGACACCATCCCGCATTAGTTCAAAATGATTTCTGTTAAGAATATCACAATTTCCTGTCGTTGTAATAAACACGTCACCCCTGTGTGCTGCTTGAATCATTGGCATTACTTCGTATCCTTCCATATAGGCTTCCAACGCCCTCAGTGAGTCTACCTCTGTAATTATCACACGTGCATTTTGGCCAGATAGTTTCTTGGCCACTCCCCTCCCACAATAACCATATCCTGCAACGACCACCGTTTTACCTGCCCATGAAAAATTAGTCGTAATTGCAATTGAGAGTATGGCCGATTCTCCAGTTCCATGGATGTTATCAAATAAACGCTTCATTGGAGTGTCATTGACTGCAAAAACAGGATATTTGAGCCCTCCTTCAATTTCCATAGATTTGAGCCGATGCACACCCGTCGTAGTCTCTTCACATCCCCCAATCACATTCTTTATTTTTTCTTTATGATTTTTATGCAACGCAAAAATTAGATCTCCCCCGTCATCCAACGTCAAAGTAGGTTCGTGAGAAATCACAGCTTCTATTCCTTTATAATATTCTTCATCAGTAATTCCCTTTTTAGCATAACTCGAAATCATTGGATTTGAGTCCAAAACAAAACTCACATCATCATGAGTCGAAAGAGGATTGCAACTAGTCACTGCAACCTTTGCCCCGCCTTCTACTAGTAATTCTAATAACACCGCAGTTTTTGCTTCAACATGCAAAGCGACCCCTATACATTCTCCTTGAAAAGGTTTTTCCCGAATGAATTGCTCGCGTAAAAAAGAAAGAATAGGCATATTGGCCGCAGCCCATTCCATTTTTCTCCTCCCTGTGTCTAGATAATCATCCACATTTTCAAGGGAATCTGAAACAGTAGAATAAACATTCATAACCCTTCTAAGCAGCGCACGAAAAAAAGCGTTTCAAGATTCTATTCATATTAAATTGCCCTATTGTTTCCCATTCGCCCGTTAAGATCCTCTGCACACGCACGAGCAGTAGCTATAATTTTGGACTCATCTAAAGTTAATATTTCCTTGTCTTTCATCAGAACACTTCCATCACAAATAGTATGAATGACATCCGAGCCTTTGGCCGCATATACGAGAAGATCGACACATTTTCTAACCGGAGTAAGATGCGCTGCTTCAAGGTCCAATACCGCTAGATCTGCAACCAAACCCGGTTCTATTCTCCCCGCAGGAATATCCAATATTTTTGCCCCACCCACTGTAGCCATAGAAACGACCGATGTGGCATTTACAGCACTAGCACTTTTAGCAGATAGCTTTCCCACCATC
>WTZT01000126.1 GCA_009889685.1 Candidatus Hikarchaeia archaeon HikBin4 | reverse complement strand
GGAACGATATAATAACTATATACGGTGAGTAAAATGATGATTCCAACCAACGACAAAATTGCAGGCATCATCAGTCCAAGCAAAGTTTGTGCTGCAATTTCAGAATCTACTATGTAGGAAGGTGAAGATGCATCTAAAACTGCAGCCCCTTCGATAAAAATAGAGATTGGAAATACATACAGAAAAATAAAGGAAAATAGAACAATGGGGACAATTGTATAAACAGTTGAAATTATGATCGCCGTGAATCCTTCTTTGAGCATAACATTAAAATCTGAGAGTGAACCGGGGGTAATGGAGGGGGCCCGACCCTCCCCCGAAGAACGAGATCGAACGAATTTGACCAGGTATCCTTGCATAAACAATAATATCAGGACAATTATGATTAGAGAAGTTATCAATAACGCCATTGAAAATGGGTTTGCACCATTCTCTACAAAAGAATACACTGCGAACGCCATAACACCGAACATAGGGATTAACATGAGCAAAATGAGCAAGGAGAAAAATAGCACCATTTTGAGATTATTTGTAACATATTTTATCGATTCAATAAGCATGAATAGGATATACAATGTGAAGTAGATAATATTTTCGGAATAGTTAACCTTTAAATTATATGTATGAGCGTATAAGACACACTCAAGATGCCATATAGAAAAAACAAGGACGAGATTGTAGAAAAAGGAAGCTACGAAGATTATGCAGAACTATTGGAAAAATATTCTGCAGAAGACTACCCGTACTATGAAGCGAACAAAGTTCCAAATTTTGTGAAATACCAGGAAGAAGTTGGTTGGCTTGATGAAATGGAAAAATACTGGGGAAAAGATTGGGGCTCTCAAGGCATTGGTCGTTTGACAGATGTGGCTGTTCGATATCCCATGCCTCACGAAGTCCATCCTATGTGGTCCGACGATTCAGCATATTTCATGGCACCCAAAGAATTCCCTTCTATAGAAGAGATTAGGAAAAATCATGATATGATGACTGATATACTCAAAGAAGAAGGAGTCAATCTCCATTGGTGGGAATTTGATTTTCCACCGGAGGGACCTCATGGTTTATTAAAAAGAACCATGTCCAATATTGGTTTGGTAATAAACGGGGGTGCGATCATGCCGAGGGCAGCTGCACCTTGGATAAGAGGTAGGACGAGACACGCAATGCAATGTTATGTGGAAATGGGAATACCCATCCTTTTGACCATACACGGACACGGAATTCACGAAATAGGTGCAACCCAATGGCTGGCAGAAAACATTTGGATGACCTATCTATCAACAGATGGAAATCAAGAAGCCATCGATCAGATCGCCCCCGTTATGCATGCTTCAGGAGTTGAGCATATACAAGTTACCCGGCCGCCTGGGCCCCACGAATCATTCTCGTGGAGAGATGCCCATTGCATGCACCTAGATATGTGGTTTGCGCCAGTAGATATCGGACTGGTACTATTATATCCGGGATTCTGCGATTATGAAACACAACGATGGTTGAAAAGCCAAAACGTGGAGATTATAGAAGTATCCGAAAAAGAACAAAGAGAAAGTTTTCCTTGCAATCTGATAATATTGGAGCCAGGAAAGGTGATGATTAATGGTGCGGCAAAAGAAACAATCAAAAACCTAGAATCTAGAGGCATCGAAACAATTCCGGTTGATTTTGATTACGCCAAAAGTTATGGTGGTGGAATTAAATGTGCAACTTCTTTCCTTCGAAGAGATGAGGGACCTCACATTGAGGAATTAGGAGAAGGATCTGCGCATTAAACATAGAAAAATTTCCAAAATTATAATCTAGAAATATAATCTAAAATTGAATCAGATAACGGAGTTAAATCGTACCCAAAATCTTCGGCTGCTCGAGAATGACTTACAATTGGTGGTCTTCCCCAAGGTTCTGCATTTTCGTTCCAAGTAACTGATGTACCCGTGAGCTCTTCGATGAGTGCTGCTAGATCCCGAACTGAAATTGTGTGGCCTCCTGTATTGTATACTGGATACGAAGGGGATTCGGAATCTAAAATGAGACTAATCAGACGAATCGCATCGTTTATATAAACCATATTAAGCTGATCATCTGGGGAAAGGTCTATCTGGCATGTCTCTCCCGCTACGGCCTTTTGAACAAACTCTGCTACCCACATGAATTTTCTTCCAGGGGATGTTATGTATCCGCGAATTCTCCCGGGCCCAAATACTAAGCTTGGTCTAACCCCGTGAACACTCAAACCATGGTTAGTCGCATAAACGAGTGATTGGTGCTCATTTAGTTGTTTAGTTGCTGCGTAAAGAGTTTCATTTGGATACCGATAATATGAAGGAAGTGGTTTTGATTCTTCAGTGATAGTATGCCCCTCTGGATAGTCATAGGATTTTCCATAGATGCCATATGTACTCGTCCAAACAACTCGGGATAAATCGTTCTCAACAGATGCGCGGAGTACGTTATCAAAACCCATACAATTTACTGCAACCGCTTTAGTCGGGAATTTATGAGAAGCTCCACCCACGATGGCAGATAAATTGACGATCTTTCCAATGTCCCTCGTACGGATCAAATCTGAAAGATATTCATAATCCGTTACGTCTCCTTGGACTAATTCTATAGATGGATGGTTTAAAAGTTCATTTGGAGATACATCCATGCAGACTACATTGTTGCCCGCATCTGCTAGATGGTTGGCCAAATCGACCCCAATGAAGCCAGAGGCTCCAATAATTAAAATAGTCATTATCCTCTTTAGGTTGGAACGGAGGTATTATCAAATATTGGATTTGAACAAATGGAGTATTCAACAAACAATTGGCACATTTTGCTTATACGAAGAATTATGTCGACGAATGCATTATCTCTTCATAAGCACGCTTCTTGTCTAATTTTAACTCCATCATGCCTTCTTCAATATCTCTACAAAGTTTAGGTTCGAGCCTCCAAAATTTTAAAAATGATAAAAGAAGCAAAGTTCTAGTCTCTGTGGCATTTGGCTGGTTTTTAGTTTTGGGTATGCGTCTCGTTATGCCTGTTATTTTGCCAGGAGTGATTCTTGAATATAATCTATCTTTAACCGCAGCTGGGGGTGCAATTACTATAATGTGGATTGCATATTCTGTAGTCCAGTTCCCTGCTGGTATTTTTTCAGACAATTTCGGTGAACGCAAAGTCCTCACTTTGAGCA
>WTZT01000125.1 GCA_009889685.1 Candidatus Hikarchaeia archaeon HikBin4 | reverse complement strand
CCCGCAGCCACCACGTGAGCTACGACTATAGGCCAACCACTGACCGCGCCCTCGCCCCAAAGCCCGCCGATGCATACCGAACCAATCTCATAGTCTAAAATTCCTTCAAAGTCGATCACACCCACTACTTCTCCTTTTTTTGCATTCCCAATTGCTTTTGCAGAGGTAGTTTTTCCATTTTCGCTTCCAACATTGGCATGGAGAAATCCACCAACCATGGATAATGTTACTATTTCTCCCGCCTGTATTTCTCCACCTGCAATGGTGGCTTCTATATCCACTTGGGTTAAAACCTCCTCGGCAACATAATTTGTTAGTTCTCGCAATTTTTCATTCTGAATGATTAACCAATCTACGCCCCTCGGAGTAATCTCATATCTCCCTCTACCCAATTTTGATACATGCCCTCTATTAGATAGTCCTTTAATATGCTCACTAACAGCCTGCGGAGTAACTCCAATCGCATCTGCAATCTCACCTTGGTTAATTGCAGGTTGATGTTTAGCAATTTCTATAAGTATTAGATATCGCTTCGATTCGCGCTTATGGTTCAATATGGGCACGATATCCCTGCGATCATTATTCATACTTGTTTTATGTCGGAAAAGAAAGTAAATGTATCTCTCAATTCAACAAAAATTGATTTATCCATTGCAACATACAGTTCGGTATGATCAATAAATGGAGATTTATTCCAGAAGAATCTTGGGATGCCCCCATGAATATGGCTCTGGATATGGCCGCTGCTCGCAGCATATCTGAAAAGGGACCTCCAACAATTCGAATTTATCGATGGAAACCTAGCTCTCTCTCCATAGGGTATTCTCAGAACAGTGCCTCTGTGAATTGGGAAAACTGTTCGAAACAAAATATTCCCGTAGTTCGAAGACAAACGGGGGGTGGGGGAATTTTCCATGATTATGTCGGTGATATCTCTTACTCAATAATAGCACCGGTTTCCTCATTCTCGACAGATATATCTAAATCATATCGCGCGATGTTGGTCCCTATCATATCTGCGTTTGAACAACTAGGTATTTCTGCAGAACTCGCAGGTTCTGCTATCCCTGCATTACATGCACCTTCTTGTTATCTCCGTGAAATCCATCCCGCCCATGATATCATAGTTTCTGGGAAAAAAATAAGTGGAAATGCGCAGAGGAGATCCAACGGTGTAGTTATTCAGCACGGTTCTTTGACCTATAAATACGACATTGATCCATTTTATTTAGTATTCTCTGATTTTAACATCAAACCGAATACAATACAGAACCACGTAACATCCATATCTGAGCAGACAAATGTGACGCGTGAAGAGTCAATTGAAGCTCTTACAAATTCTTTTTTGACTTGGTCTCATGCAGAAAAAGGAACTTGGACGGCAATAGAACTAGAACAAGCAAACAAAATTGCACAGGAAATATTTTCTTCTGAGGATTGGACAAAAAAATAGCCAACTTGGCTCTAAAAGGTCAAAAAAAAGAAGTGATACAATGGTTTTATACAATCTTCAATCCTAAAAGGATAAATTCATCGCATTCGTTGATCCCTTATGAAGTGCACTAAATGTGACCAAGATGCAATCATTTTCACACCTTATTCTGGATCTCATCTCTGTTCCACTCATTTTATCAATTCGATCGAACGCAGGGTTCGTCATAGGATTCGGGCCGATGGATTAATCATGGGGTCCACCGAAAACTCCCCCTCCCAATGGGTTATTGGAGTTTCAGGAGGAAAGGATTCTGCAGTATTAACTTACATTTTGCACAATATGCTGGACAAGGACCCCCGCGTACAACTAACTGCTTTGACAATAAACGAAGGAATTTCGGGGTATCGGGACGAAAGTCTGGAAGTTTCCAAAAAACTGACTAAATCCCTGGGTATTCGTCATGAAATTTTCAGTTATATTGATGAATTTGGGATAGACATGGACGAAGTTGTTGAAAAAAATCCATTAAACCTCAACGCTTGTTCTTATTGTGGTGTTTTTAGAAGAAACCTTCTTGATACGGGGGCGAACAAACTTAATGCAGATAAATTACTCACAGGTCATAATCTAGATGATGAATCCCAAACCGCACTGATGAATTTTCTCTCTGGTGACGTATCTAGAATAACAAAGCATTTCGATGCTTCGTTGGCACCCTTTTCCCAAAGAATCACAACCGAATTTATCCCACGTTCGAAGCCCCTTAGAGATATCCCCGAAAAAGAAATTGCATTATATGCATATGTCATGGACATTCCCTTCTATGCTGGCGAATGTCCTTACGCGGTAAACTCATTCCGTGGAGAAGTAAGAAAACTAATCTTAGGTCTAGAGGATAACCACCCTGGTACTCGCCATTCTATCATGGCAGGTTATGAAGAATTTGCCGCTATAGCATCATCCCATCATCAATCTCACAAAGAATCTTCTCGACAGCATTGTATAAAATGTGGTTCTCTTACCACTCAAAAAATCTGTCAGAAATGTGTTTTTGTCGCAGCCGTTAAATCTGTCTAACGAATAACATCTAGTCCGTTCACTTGTTCTATCTCGCGTCTGCCTCCATCAGACCAGCGGGTATCCCCATCCGCGAGACTTCTAATCGGTGCACTTTGCATCTTTGAAGATGGTCCCAAAACTTGGGCACTTTGCACACCTGTCATGATCGCCAATACGCGAACTTTTCCTTTATAGTCATCCTCCACTCGTGCACCCCAGATGACATTTGCAGTTGGATCAAGTCGTTCTGTGATACTATTTGCAATACCTTCTGCTTCTTTCAGAGTTAGGTCTGGTCCACCTGTTATGTGGACTAATGCACCAGAAGCGCCTCTATAGTCTACATCCAGTAATGGATGGTTCATAGCATCCCGGACGACTTCCTCTGTTTTATTTTTGTCCTGAGTTTCTCCAACGAGCATCACTGCAACACCTCCTGAAGACATGACTGCTGCCATGTCTGCATAATCGAGATTGATCAATGATGGTTGAGTTATTGTTTCGGAGATGCCTTTGACAGTTTCTGCTATAATTTGATCCATTACTGAAAATGCCTTTCCAATTGGTAAGTTGGGTACATAGTCTAAGAGTCTATTATTGTCCAATACAATTATAGAATCTGCACTTTCTCGTAATGCTTCTAATCCTTCTTCTGCCTTGACAGTCCTAGCACGTTCGATATTGAATGGTGTGGATACCATTCCAATGACTATTGCTCCTTGTTCT